>DAIOWK010000016.1:0-22521 GCA_036758525.1 Myxococcota bacterium | reverse complement strand
TGCACCAATCTGATAGGGTGAAACCCCGAGTATCGACGGGCCGAGTGACAAGTAGATACGTTGGATGAGAGGAACGCAAGGGAGAACTTGCCGGCTGGGGCCGTCTCCTCCTCGGGGCTCGAGTTGGGCGGAACGCGTGATCCAGCCTCGTGCAGGCCCGCCTAGCTCTCGCCGACTCGTGGCCTCCCCACGAGACACTCGACCCGACCGATCGGCCGATTGGCGCGGGCACGGCTCCTCATCCAGCTCGCCAGGGGGAGCCAAGAACTCCGCGACGCCGGCGTCTTGGGTTCAGCGATTGCGCAACCGTGTCGAAGTTCCGTCGCCTTCCAGAGAGCCGCAGAAGCTGAGAGCGGCACCCTTCAACGTCCTCCGCTCAACCACCGTACGCGAGGACAACGCTGCCGAGGAATGCCGCCGCCCACCCGAATGGCAAGGCTCGCACCAGAGTGGGCGCTCGGCGGGCGAGCACGCGGTCGAGGGCATCGAAGCCGAGGACAACCAACAAGGCGAGTGTGGGTGTGAGGAAGAGCGCGTAAAACGCCTTGCCAAACGACCAGAAGGGCCAGCGCAGGTTGACGTTCACAAGCAAGGCGATGAACAGGGGCGGCAGAGCGACCAGGAGCGATAGGGCAAGGCGACGGCCTAGATCGTCGTTCTGCAATGAACTCCTCAGCACGCGGATCCAACCCGCAATGAGAAACCCGGTTGCGGGGAGAGCCAGCAGAAAGAGAGCGGCCATCCAGTCATAGCGCCAGCGCCCATGGAAATGGGCTGCACCGCCGGCGCCACCTCCCATACCGTCTCCCCACAGCGTCGTGTAGAGGGAGTCCCAGAAGCTGTGGAAACCTGAGTACCACGGCTGGGTAAGAGCATCGCCAAAGCGAAGGAAATAGCCGGGCGTATGGAATCCTGGGTATTGCCAAATCGTCTTCCCCGACCAGGCACTCAGGCTCCACACGAAGGGCTCGCCGAAGTAGAGGTAGTTGCGAAGGTAGAACCACCCCGCGAGGGCTACGACAACCGCTGAGGCACGCGCAGCCCCTGCTGCGACACGGGACGCTGGCCACCTCTCTACGGTCCAGCGCCTGGCTGCCATGATTCCCACCGCCGTCGGGACCAAGATCGCGCTCGTGTACTTCGTGAGAAGGGCCAAGCCTAGAAAGAGTCCAAGGACGTAGTCGTCCTGTCGCGTCGTGGACTTGCGGAGGAGTGCGCGCACTGTGACCAGCAAGGCCAGGCTTGCAAAGAGAGCATGCGGCGCCTCGTTCGACGCGCCAGAGGCGAGCGTGAGACTCATCGGTAGGAGTCCAGCGACCACGATCGTTCCTGCTTGCACCCAGAGCCATTCCGGGAAGAGGAGCCGTGCCATCCCAGCCGCCACGAATGTCATCCCGAGACCGGAGAGTGCGGGAAGGAGCGAGAAGATTGCGCGTTCGGCGACGCTTCCGGGGGTCGGGTTGGTGACCGCCAGGAGAAGCGCCGTCACGACGTAGTACAAGGGTGGCTGGTAGGTCTGGAAGCCCTCCGTCGCGAGGGGAAGGGTCTTCTCGTGCATGAGGGATGCGACGTACGAAAGATGGTAAGCGGCATCGAAACCCGATTCCTTCGGAATGCGGACAATCTTCGCAGCGAAAAGCCAGACCCAGAAGACCGCGACCAGCGCGAACGCGACTTCGCGAGACCGCGTCGCCGTGCCCGGCCAACGTCGCACCCCCAAGAAGAGGAGAACCCCGCTTGCGGCAAGAGCCAGGAGTGCGAGCGCGTGATGCTGGACCTCGGCCAAGGGCTGAGGCAGTGCCGTACTGTCTGGCAGACGTAGCCCGTCGTCGGCAATGGCTGCGGGCGCAAGCGGTTCGCCTTCCCACGCCGCGAGCCACTGTTCGTCCGTAACAACTGCTGAAGAGAGCCCGTCGACGCGCAGCTGCAAGAGCGCAACGCCGTCCGGATTGCGGACTCCAGCGCTTAGGATGTTGTCGCCGGGGACGATGAGAGGCGTGATATCGACGACCCACGCCTCCTTCCAACGCTGCGGGTCGCGCGCTGCGAACGGGACCTCGTGTCCATTCACGGAAAGGACGAGATCGCGCAGAGCGCGCACGCGGAGCATCGCCGGACCACGCGGCACATCTGAAGTGAAGTGCCTCTCGAAAACAGCGTGCGGAATGCTGCTCTCGTTCACCAGCTTCCCGGCCGTATGGGGAACAATCCGGGGACCGATCCAGGGCGTCCCACCCGACCAAATGAATGCGACGTCCGGCGCGCGGAAGGCGGCCTCTGCCAGGACCGCGCCGACGCCGAGTGCGAAAATTCCAGCGAGAGCGACCTGCCCGCGCCAGAGCCAACGACCCCTCATGTCACCCATGGGCTCTCTCCGCGAACTGGCGACGCTCGTCCGCGCGACTCTGGAAGGATGGCAAACGCTCCCCCTCTCCTGCGCGAAGAGTGGTGCCTACGATCGAGAAGTCGCACCGCGGGAATCGCTTCTGCGAGCACAGTTTCGCTGATCACAGCCCAAAATTCCTTCGGACTTCGCACGTCTGACACCCAATCGTTCAGCTACCTTCCGACCTCGGTGGATCGGGACCGCCCGAGCCAGCGCGCGGCCCGCGACCCAATCGCGATGGCTGGCATCTCGACCGAACGGTGTGCGAGGGTGGCGAGGGGGAGGGTCACTACGAACACGCCGATCGGCAAGAGTACTACGTCGAGGGCCGTCGGCGGATGCGAGAGCAGTCTCGTCGCGAGAATGAGGACTGTAAAGTGCAATAGATACAGGCTGTAGGAGATGCGCCCGAGGAATGCGATCGGTCTCGCCGTGAAAATCTGCGCCATGCCCCGCGAACCGACCGTAGCTGCCACGATACCGCCGGCACCGAGCTCCAAGGTAAGAAGGGTCCAACGAGGCCAGTCGAACACGAAGAGTCCATACATCGGTATGAGCGGAAAGAAGAGAAGCGGCGCCAGGAACAACAGCAGAGAGATCACGAGCCAGACGGCAAGGCGCGCGGCGGACCCCCTTGTGAAGAACGCACGAAGGGCGTCCTGTTCGTAGTAGAGCGCAATTCCGATTGAGAAGGCGAGGGCATTGATGATGCCCACTGGCCTCGTGACGTTTGTCAGGAGCACCGTACCGGAAGCCGCGATGAGCAGCAGCCAGTGCGTCCGGACGGCGATCATGACCAGAAGCGGGAAGATGAGCGAGAAGAGCGTCTCCACGGTGAGAGTCCACCCGACCGGCATGAGACCGCCCGCTTCGTTCGGCCAGGGGAAAAACCAGAGCAGGGAGCTCAGCGGAGGGTGGATCCCCGCAAAGATTGCGATCCAAGGGGTGAATCCGTCTCGCGGTAGTGGAAGGACATAGAAAAAGCTGGCAAGCCACGAGAGCGTGACCGCAAACCAATACGGTGGGTAAATGCGGAACGCGCGTCGCACAAGGAACCGCAGGTTGACGTATCTGCCGCTTGTCCTGGTAAGGGAACCGGTGAGGACAAAGCCACTCAGAACGAAGAAAACCTGCACCGCTCCGGGTCCGTTCAAGAAGAGAGCAAGCGGCGTGCGAAAGACGACGGGGAAGGCGCCGGCGGTTCGCTGCATGACACACATACAGTGGCCGAAGACCACGATCGCGGCGGCAACGCCGCGCAGTCCATCCAGAGCGATGACGCGTGAACTCGCGGGGCCTTCCACTCAAGGTCTTTCGAGCAAAGTCCGCCAACCGACAAAGTCGGGACTCGCCTAGGGATGCTCAGCCGTGACCAGCATAGGATACAACGCAGCACCTAGGCCGGAATGGTCTGTGTTGATCCCTGCCTCAGCGCCCTGCATCCCTGCCGCGGCTTCGCTAGGACGCCGGCGAGTTCTTCGGCGGCCAGCTCTGGTGGCTCTCATCCAGTGGACTCATGATTCCAACGTCGTTGCCATCCGGATCCGCTACCACGGCGTAGCGAGCGCCCCAGAACGCGTCGTACGGAGGCTGGCGTCCTTTGTATCCGGCAGCGGTCAGCTCTTGGTACAGCCGATCCACTTCTTCACGCGTCGGAACGGAGAATCCAAGGAGCGCGCGGCTGCTGCCTCCGGGTTTGCGCCAGGCCGCGTTGTAGAGTCCGGCCAAGGCTTCGTTGTCGAACTCGAGCACGAAGCCATTCTCCAGAGTCACTTCGGCATGGCGCACTCCTTCCGGCGACGAGCTTCCGTCGGGTACCTCCAAGCGGAGGCGGCGGTAGAATGTGAGGCTGGCGTTGAAGTCGCGAGCCACCACGTTCAGCTGGCTCAATACCGGTCCCATGGTTGCCAAGCGCAGTCCTCCTCACGCTTGAGACGAGCTCGCCCATCATAAATCGGCATAGGGGCGAGGAGGAATGCCTCCCCGGCCCCTGCCGCACCACTCGGCATGCGGGTCCGCACCGGGCGGTTCGGCGAGTTGAGGTCACGCGGCGAGCCAGGCTACTCCCAGCTCGTCGAAGAGGGCGTTCGGTAGCGCGATTGGGATCGCCTTCGCCGAGTTGTGCCACCACCGCCGGCTGTTGGCTGCGACCTCCCTGGACCGGTGGTCGGTCATGCCGCCGGCGCGAAGCTCGCGCTAAATGACCGGGCCGCGCTTCCAGTGCTTGAGCTGCAGCGCCCGGAGACGCTGGCGGATCCACTCGTCGAGGGTTGCGAAGATCCGGGGTGTCTGGGCGAGTCGGAAGTACGCCTTCCAGCCCGTCAGGTACGGCCGGAGCTTCTCGCAAACCTGCGCGAGGCTGCACCCGGCGTTCCGCCGGGTCACCTCGCACACACGATCCTTCCTTCACGTCGTCCTCACGGGTCGACACTCTGCGGTTCCCTTCGGTCGCTGTGACCAGCTCCCGGGAGGACTCACAGCTCCATGTCAGCGCCGATGCCGCGCGGACAATGAAAAGGGGCGGTCCAGACGGACCGCCCCTCCCGCTCTCCATCTTCACAGAAGTGCTAAGGCATTCAGTGCGCCGCGAGCGCGGCAAAGCGATCGCCGCCATCGGCGGGTCGCACCAGGAGGAGGAGGTGCTTCCCCTCCTCCACCTTGCCGACCTCTTGGCGGAGTGCCTCGACCGATCCTACGGGCTTGCGGTTCGCTTGGAGCACCACGTCGCCGGCGTGAAGGCCAGCCTCCTCGGCCGGGCTACCCGGCTCGATGGCAGTGACCAGCACACCCTGTCCGTCCTCGAGCCCGCGCTCGGCTCGTTCCTCGGGCGTAAGTTCGCGGAGGGCGAGACCCCACTTGCCCTTGCCCGGAGCCTCTGCGTCGCGGACCTCCTCATCCGCGAGCTTTGCGACCGTCACGCTAAGCGTCTTCACTCCTCCGTCGCGTAGGACTTGGAGCGGTACGGTCGCACCTACCGGCGTCGCGGCGACAAGGCTCGGCAACCCATGCTCCCCCACCTTCTTATCGTCGTAGGTGGTAATCACGTCGCCCGTCTTGACGCCCGCCTTCGCGGCCGGACTTCCCGGTGTAACCCCTGCGACCAGGGCCCCCTGGGCCTCGTTGATCCCGAGCGAGTCAGCGAGCTCCGGCGTGAGCTTCTGGATCGAGACGCCGAGCCACCCGCGCGTTACGTGCCCTTCCGTCTCGAGCTGTGGAACAAGCTGCTTGGCCACGTCGATGGGGATCGCGAATCCGATTCCGATGTTTCCCCCGCTCTGACTGAAGATCGCAGTGTTGATGCCGATCACCTCACCGCGCTGGTTGAAGAGCGGGCCGCCGGAGTTCCCCGGGTTGATGGGGGCATCCGTCTGGATGAACTGGTCGTAAGGGCCGTTGCCAATCGCGCGGCCCTTTGCGCTAACGATGCCGGCGGTCACGGTGTTGTCGAGGCCGAAGGGGTTGCCGATGGCGACGACCCATTCACCCACCTTCAGGGCGTCGGAATCACCTAGCTGCGCCACCGGAAGATCCATCTTGGCATCGATCTTGAGGACGGCGAGGTCGGTCTTGGGATCGCGCCCGAGGACTTTCGCCGGAAACTCACGGCTGTCGCTCAGCGCGACGGTGATTTCCTTGGCCTGTTCGACGACGTGGTTGTTGGTGAGAACGACTCCATCCTTGCGAATGATGAACCCGGAGCCAGCCCCGAGCTGCCGACTCGGCGGCTGCTGCCTCTGCGGGAGTCGGAAGCCGGGAAAGGGTCCGTCCTCGCCGAAGGGAAACGGGGAGCTCTCTTCGGGGCCGCTCGTCTTCACGATCGATACCACCTTCACGTGAACGACCGCAGGGGACACAGCCTCGACCAATGACACGAACGAGGGCAAGGTCCCGCCCGGGGTCCCCGTCGGGTCGGCGCTGTCAGGACTGGTTGCTGGCACGACCGCGGCCGCTACCGGGCGGGTCAGGAGCCCAGGATGAGCGTGCGTGCCCGTGGCCGCACCGAGGCCAAAGGCGGCCGCCGTGATGCCGGCAAAGAATACCTTCTTGCGTGTGCCTGCTTGCATCGCCTCTTTCTCCTCCGCGGCTCGTCTCGTCGCCGCATGCGCCGACATGCTACAGGCGGGGGATAAGAGAACGATGAGATGCGGATTAGACTTTTCTCATGTGAGACGATCCGCAAGAGGAAGCCGTACCTGAAAGCACGACCCCCGACCCGGCTCGCTCGCGACGCAGATCTCCCCTCCGTGAAGGCGCACGATCGACCGCACGAGCGGAAGCCCAATGCCGGTACCGCTCCGCTCGCGCGCAGGATCGGCGCGATAAAAGCGGTCGAAGATCCGCTCCCGCTCCTCGGAAGGGATCCCCGGGCCACTGTCGCGGACTTCGAGCAGCGCCCTTTCGCCCTCGCCCCGCACCGCGATCTCGACCTGTTGACCTCCTCCGGCGTATTTGATGCCGTTCTCGGCGAGATTGAAGAGGACCCGCAAGAGCAGGGGTTCACTCCCCTTGACCACGATCGGTCCCGCGGCGTGAATTGACAGGTCAACTCCTGCGCGTTCGGCCAAGACATGCAGCGCTGGTTCCACCTCCCGCGCAAGTCCAGCAAGATCGACCGGCTCTCTCTGGAACGGCACCACGTCGGCGTCGGCACGTGCCAGGAAGAGCAAATCCTCGACGAGGGCGGCCAGCCGGTCCACTTCCTCAAGGCAGCTTTCGAGCATTTCCCGGCCCTGGCCATCGAGCGCTGCGGTGTGCAGAGCCACCTCGAGCTCGCCCTTCAGAATCGTGAGCGGCGTACGCAGTTCGTGTGCTGCGTCGGCGCTGAACTGGCGCGCCGTCGTGAACGAGCGCTCGAGGCGGGCCAGCATGTCATTCAGCACCTCGGCAAGGCGTGCGAGCTCATCATCCCGATCCTCAGTCGCAATGCGCAAGGACAGGTCCTCCGCACTGATGCGGCGTGCCGCAGCCACCATGGCATCAACGGGAGAGAGCGCCCGGCCCGCCAGGAACCAACCCCCGAGAGCTGCTCCAGCGAGAGCGAGCGGGGCGAGGGAGAGCATCACCAGGAGGAATCGCGAGCGGGCCTGGTCGACGCGGTCGAGCGATCCCGCCACCTGAACGAAGTGGACCAAGCGTCCACCCTCGATGACGGGGAGGGTGAGTAGTCGCACATCGCCACCGGACGGGCCTGGAATCCTGATCGATTCGAAGGTTTCCCGTCCCTCTTCGCCGTTACGCAGGGCGGTGCTGCTGAGCGGAAAGGTCCATCGGCCGCGCAGAGAGAGCCGAGGATCCGGACGGCCGAAGGGATCCAGCAGCTGAAAGAAGCGCTCGGCGACCGCTGGCCCCAGCATGCTCTCCAGGGTATCCGCGAGATCCGGTCCGCCTGCTTCGCGGCTTGACGCCGCAACGGCCCTCGCCACCGAGGCCAGCGAGTCGTCCAGGTTGGTGCGCAACCCTCGGTCGAGGAGCACGAATGCGGTCCCCCCGAGAAGCAGCAGAAGCCCGCCGAAAACTGCGGTGTACCAGAGCGTCAGGCGCGCTCGGACGGTTCGCAAACGCGCGGGCCACCTCAGGGGTTGGGTTCCTTTAGGACGTAGCCGACGCCCCGGACCGTGTGCAGCAGCTTCGGCTCCACGTCGGAGTCGATTTTGCGCCTTAGGTAGTTCACGTAGACATCGATCACGTTGGTGAAGCTGTCAAAGTGGACTCCCCAGACGTGTTCTGCGATCAGCGCTCGGGAGAGGACGCGCCCGCGGTTGCGCATGAAGAATTCGAGAAGGGCATATTCCCGCGGCGTAAGCTCGATCGGTCGGCCCGCACGAAGCACGTTCCGCGTCGCGGGATCAAGCGTCAGATCAGAAACGACAAGAGTCGGCGGGCTCGCCGGCGCGCCGCGCCGCAGCAGCGCCCGCACGCGGGCAAGGAACTCAGCAAACTCGAACGGCTTGGTTAGGTAGTCGTCCGCCCCGACATCGAGACCCGTCACCTTGTCCGGCAGGGTCGCGCGCGCAGTGAGCACGAGGATCGGCATCCGACAAGCCCGTCTCCGGAGTTCACGGACGACGTCGAGGCCGTCACGCCCAGGCAGCATCACATCCAGGATGACTAAGTCGTACTCCGTCGCGAGTGCCCGAGCCAAGCCTGCGTCGCCGTCGTGAACGACGTCGACTTCGTAGTGCTCGGCCTCAAGGCCGCGCCGAAGGAAGCTCGCGACCTTTTTCTCGTCTTCGACAACCAGTATCCGCACTGCGATGGAGTTCCATAAAAAGTCTACCGAAATACACCTGAGAGGGAGACCCGGCGACCGCTTCTGGGTCCCTTCTACCACGAACAGACTGGGATGCGCTCCTTTCCTTTCTTCGGAGTCAGGGAGGGTGTCTGGGGAGGCGGGGGATGTGTGATCCTATACCCGCAATCAAGTCGGACGGCCGTCTCCCACAGACCTCCGATCAAGCCCCTCGCGTGCCACGGTGTCGAACCTCAAGGACCATGATCCGTCTTACGGATTGCACGCGGCTTTGAGCGTCGCGATCGATGCATCCGTGATCCCGAGTTCCCTGTCATCGCTCTCAAACACCTCCTTCATGATCGACGTAGGGTCGTTCTCGTGCTCAACTCTCAGCGCATGGCCGAACTCGTGGGCCAGAGACCTCGAAAGTTCGGATGGGTCCAGAAATTCATAGATCTGGATCGCGACTGGACGCTTGTTGCCATCCATGATGTAGACGCCCTGCTCATCCGGGTGATCGTAATGCCGCTTGTTGAATGTGGTAACAGCGGTGTTGTAGGTATCGATCGCCGATTTTTCTGTCCTTAGAACGGCGTTCACCTGATCGGCCATGTTGTTGGCCTGTTGCCGCAACGACTCCATGTAGTCGCTTTCCAGCCGTAGATCGACCGCTTCTTGCTCAAGCGCATCGAAAACGCGGGGAGGCGCTCCTCCTCGCCGATTCCAATATTCGACAGCTGCAGTGTGCTGTGCGTCCCTAGATTCGAAATTCGCGAGAAGGGATTCGTACTGCGACTTGAGCGTCTGATACCTCGTGGTTACATCGTTCGCCGAAGCCTGCATCTGCTGGTCGATTCCCTCTACGTTGGCCCGACGCTGATCGAGTGCGCGCTCGTCGAGGGTGACCTGTTGTCGCTCGTCGAAGATGAAGTCGATCTTGAAATGCGACGATTCGTCATAGACGAGGAGTTTCTTGCCGACGCGCTTCTCCCACATGGCCTGGGCATCCCTGGCGCGCGCGATGGCCTCCGTTCGGTCGATGCCGAAACGCGGATCGATCGCGCCGATGGCATAGTGAAGCGGTAAGCCGCAGGGGTTCGACCGGATCAAGTACCACGCGACGATCCCGCCCACGATGAAGAGGAGCTGAACCCCTGTCCGGAGGTTGATCCACCGTCGCGAAGCACCCTGCCCGGTAGTCTTTAGCGGCATACGTCGACTGTGGGATCGATCATGTGCCCTTCTATAGGCATTCGCAAATGGACCCGATCGCGCGGGCTCCTGTCGAGGGCTCAGTCCTCGCCGTCGGCCTTGGCTGCGATGTTTGGAGTGAGCCGGGCCTCGAGCTCCTCGCGCGTGAGCTCGCCCGTTTCGAGGAGTCGTCGGAGGTCATCGACGATTGGCTGGATCCCTTTGACTGAGGGAACCGCCATTCTGCAGACCTCATCCCGTGAGCGCCGAAGGGATGGATCGGTGCCTCCGAGTGCGGTCTTGAGCGCTCCTCTTGCAACGATGGGACTTTGGCGGAACTCTAGCCCGAAGATCCATCCTGAAGGTCTCGGGATTCCCTAGGATTTGAGGCCAGTGCCTCGCTGCGGACCTCAAGTTTCGCGTCCGCTTGGCGCGCGAGATGAGGCAGGCGGGAAAGGTTCGGGTTCTCGTCGGCACGCTCTGCTGCCCGGCGTCCTTCGGCCGTTCCGAATGCTGCATCGCCACCCCCGCTCGGGAAGGAGTGGGCACAGACAGCGAGCGACATCCGCTCTCCACGGCGCGCGAGCTCGGCTTGATCTCCCTTGCGGTAGAGGCGTCGTTGGGAGACCTGGTCTACTACGTGCAATAATGTGTTTGCGAGGCCGTGAAGAAAACACCCAAGAAAAAGACGCAAGCGTGGGCGATGGCACTCCTCTTGGTGCTCCTCTTTGCCGCAGCTGCGCGGGCCGCAGATCAGCCGGCCACGACAGAGCCGTCTCCGGACAAAGCACGCAAGCAGTCCCTCACGGCGATCAACAAGGCGCTCACAGACCCGGTGAGCGAGGCGTGGTCCATCTCGTTTCTGCAGAACAATTTCAGGATTAGCCCTGGGATCGGCCAAGGCGAGCGATGGAATTCCAACCTGATGTTCCAGGGTGCGTTGCCGGTTGCGCTCACCCCGAATTGGGATCTCATCACCCGGCCGTCCATTTCGTTGTTTTCCTCCCAACCGCATCCGCAGCCGGAAAATCCCAGCGAGATCGACCGTACGACGGCGTTCGGGGACATCGTCCTCCTGCAGCTGTTGTCGCCGAGGCGCGACCTGACCGGCAAGTGGCTGGTCGGTGTCGGGCCCACGTGGCTTTTCCCTTCCGGCGTTTCGAGATGGACCACAACGGGCAAGTGGCAAGTCGGTCCCGCTGCGGTCTTTGGTTACCTCTCGGACAAGTGGATCCTCGCTGTCTTGTTCCAGAATTGGACATCGTTCGGAGGTTCTGGGCCCCGCGCCGTGAACTCGATGAACCTCCAACCCATCGCCACATACTTTCTCCCCAATGGCTGGAGTGTCGGATACTCCGGGAACATTCTGGCGAACTGGAAAGTGAGCGCGACGAACGCGTACACCGTTCCCATCGGGTTACAGGTCGCCAAGGTGGTGATCCTCGGCCCCCTCCCCATGAGAATCGCTCTCGGGGCACAGTGGATGCCTGTCCACCCTGCTAGCTTCGGCCAGGTCTGGAACGCCCAGCTCTCTGTTCAAATCTTACGCCCGAAGCTCTTGAGGGGATATCTCAGCGACCCCAGCAGCCTCAGATTTCGTTGGGAGGAATGACGCGGGGGTCGCTCGCTCTGGCACCGGCCTCAGACGCTCGCTCCCGGCCGACCCGAGCCGCCGGGTTTGAAGCTGAAGCGATAACGCAAAGAACGGGCCTATAATGGCTATTCGGAGGGCATCGGACCTTGGAATCGGGGTTCGAATCCCCCGAATGTCCCGCCCGACACTCGCGCGGTATGCTTGCCCGTCCGCACACGGCGCCGGCGAGGGGCTCACGACCGGAGTATCGAACGCTCCAGCCACAGGTGAAACGGATGAAGCCCCTTCTCCTTCGCTGGCTCGCGTGCGCTGGGCTCATCGCTGCGCTGGCGAATGGTGCGGCACGCGCCCAGTCGACTCAGGTCCCGGCTGCAACACCTCCTCCCACTGCCAATGGGACCACGACGTCCGGAGCCGGAAGCGGGCCGGGAGCCTCCGCAGCTTCGGGGCAGCCGCCGGCGCCCACCCCGATTCCCCTTGCGGAGATCTCGACACGGGCCGTGGAAACTGCGGAGCATCTTCGCGCCACCGCGACTCGCCTCGAGTCATCGGCCAATGTCGCCGAAGTGGAGACTGCCCTTGCCGAGAGTGGCCGGCGCCTCCAGGCGGCTGTCCCCGATACCAACGCCGCACTCGAGCTCGAGCAGCGGTTCTCAGTGCTGGACGATATGGCACACGGTTGGAGCGAGGGGCGCCGTCAGCTCTCAGTCCTCACCGGGAGATTGACAGGCCATGCGAGTGACTGCTCCGCCGCGCTCGAGGAGATCCAGAGGCAGCGCGACGTTTGGACACGCACAGAAGAATCGGCACGCGCGCAAGACGCTCCGGAAGACCTGAGCCAGCGCGTCGACGCCGTTCTTGACAACCTCCAGCGAACACACGACCGGATCACGGCTCTGCGCGATCGTCTCCTGGAACTCCAAGACGAAGCCACTCGCCAGCTCGGAGTCTGCGACGAGGCGCTGGCGCGACTCGAGCAGTTCCGCCACAACGAAGCCGAGGAGATTGGCGCACGAACCGGCATGCCGCTTTGGCGGGCCGTGCCTGCAGCTGGTCACGGCGGCCTTCTCCACCCGATCCTGATGGAGAGTCGCATCGAGCTCAGGCTCTCCGCTGGATTCCTTCGAAGGCATGAGGGTTTTCTTCTCCTGCCGCTTCTCCTGTTCCCGGCGCTCCTATTGCTCATGCGCCACGCGCGCAGTGCGGCGGAGCACGGGGCGAACTCGGATCAGGAGATTCGCGAGCACCTCGCGGTTCTCGAGCTCCCCTATTCGGTGGCATTGCTGATCACGGGGCTCTTTCTCTACGCCTTTTACCCCGACGCCCCGCGGCTTCTCTTCGATTCGGCAGCGACGATCCTCGTGGTGCCGGTCTTGCGAGTCTTACACCGGATCGTCCACCCCGCCCTCATGCGGCCGATCTACGGTGTCGCCGCGCTCCAGGTGGTGGATCGGATCCAAGACTTCTTAGGGCCCTCGCCGGTCATCGAACAGATCCTTCTCTGCCTCGCCATGGGAGGCGGCCTCATCTTCATGCTCTGGTCCGTGAGCCCTGCTCGCGCGCGCGGCGTGCCGCTCACAGAACGTGAGCAACGCTCGCTTACCGCGGTGACCTGGATCGGACGGATCCTCGCCTTCGTTTTTGGGATTGCATGCGTCGCTGGGGCAGTCGGTTACATGACCCTGGCCCGATTCGCTTCAAGCACTGCCCTTGTGCTGGTGAATGCCTTCCTGGGATTTTTCGTGGCCGCACGGGTGGTCCTCGGGCTGTGGGAACTCTCCCTTGGGATCGGACTTCTCGCAGCCCTCCGCATGGTGAAGAACCATCGCCCTCTGATCTCGCGCCGGAGCGCGAGTATCATCTCCGCGCTCGCGGTGGCGGGCTGGCTCTTCAGGATCCGAACGAACCTCGCAACATTGGGCCTAAAGATGGACACGCTTCAGCGTGTCGCCGCAGCCAGCCTAAGCTTCGGAAGCGTAAGCATTTCCGTGGGAGACCTCTTCTTGTTTGGAGTCACGCTCTCGGGCAGCGTGCTGCTTTCACGCCTCACCCGCTTCGTGCTGGACGAGGAGCTCTTCCCGCGGTTCCGACTCGCGCGTGGCCTTGCCTACGCGCTTTCAAGCCTCATCCAGTACGCCATTCTCACGATTGGTCTTCTGCTCGCGCTGGCAACCCTGGGATTTGACGCGAGTCGGCTCACGGTCATGATCGGTGCTCTGGGTGTGGGAATTGGCTTTGGTCTCCAAGCCATCGTAAATAATTTTGTGTCAGGCTTGATCCTTCTCTTCGAGCGGCCGATCAAGACCGGGGATACCGTGCAAGTCGGCCAGGTGACCGGCGAGGTGAAGCGCATCGGTGTTCGATCGAGCACCGTGCGTACGGCTTCGGGGGCCGAGGTCATCGTTCCCAACTCGATCTTGGTGTCCGATAGCGTCACGAACTGGACGCTCTCGGACCGCTCCCGCAGATTCGAGCTTCCGATTGGCGTAGCCTATGGGACGAAACCGGGGACAGTGCTGACGATGCTCAAGGAGGTCGCGAAACAGCATCCCGAAGTTCTTGCACACCCGGAGCCGAGCGCGGTCTTTCTTGGCTTCGGAGACAGCGCGCTCAACTTTGAGCTTCGCGCGTGGGTCGCCGACAGCGACCGTTTGGTGGCCGTGAAGAGCGAGGTTGCCGTCTCCCTATCCGAGGCATTTGAAGTTGCCGGCATTGAGATCCCGTTCCCACAGCACGACGTCCACATCGTAGAGCCGAAGAAGCCGTAGCGGCGACGCGTGGAAGGTTCGTGAGCGGAGAGCTTTTGCCGAGACCAGCCGGATCCCACGGGAAGACTACCCCACGTTCTCCTCGGCTCCCTAGTCCACGGATCGTCCAGCGTTGGCGTTTCCCTTGCGTTTCGACTCTCGAATCGCCGTCCTAGCGGACGAGGTCGGCCACCAGGGCAAGCACCGCGCGCCGCAGAACGGCGCGCGCGCGATCGCGGCCCAGCCGCTGGTCCGTACGCAGCCGGTCCCATGCCTCGAAGGAGAGCGCCAGGTCGAGCGCCTCGACGAGATCGACGGGCGCGCGGCGCAGCTCGGGCAGCCAGCGCAGCAGATCAGTGCGAAGCGCGCGCACCAGCAGGCTGTGCTGCCCGCGCAGGAATTCTGAGCGCCAACGCTGTACGTTGCCCGAACGCTTGTAGGGCGCGATGCGCTCGAAGAAGTCCACGCGCCGATCCACCAGGCCGCGCGCGCGCCGATCAAGCGGGCCTTCTACGGCAGCGGCGCGGAGGATCGGGACTGCCTCGGCCTCGAGCCGCGCCTGCATCTCGGCGAAGAGGCTCTCCATATCCGCGAAGTGGCGGAACACGCTGCGGATGCCGACTCCGGCGGTCTCCGCGACTTGCTGCGCGGTCGGCCGGAGCACGCCGCTCCCCACCAGCTCGAAGAGCGCCTGCACGATTCCCTCGCGGCTGCGCGCGCTGCGGCGCTGCCGGCCGTCCATCGCGAGAGCGGCTTTCGCGTCGCTCCGCATCGTCTGTGCTCGCGGCATCGAGCTAGAGCAGCTCCTCCGCGAGGAGTTCCAGCGCCTCGGGCTGCGATGTCGACACGTTCATGGTGTGGACCCAGCCCTTGAGCCCGGCCTCCTTCCAGGCCTTGAGCCGATCCCGGATGCGATCGCGTGGCCCGACAAGATGCACCGCGTCGACCAGCGCGTCGGGCACCGCGGCCGCTGCTTCTGCCTTCCTGCCCGCCAGGAAGAGGTCTTGGATGTGAACGGCAGCGTCTTCGTAGCCAAGCCGCTTGGTAAGATCGTTGTAGAAGTTCTTGTCGCGTGCGCCCATGCCGCCGATGTAGAGCGCCATCCCGCCCTTCACCGCCATGCGCGCCTTCTCAGGATCGTCGCTTATGATCACGCTCACGCCCGGCAGCACGGCAAAGTCCGCGAGGCTCTTGCCGCGACCAGCCTTTGCGAATCCCTGCTCCAGGTACGGCAGGTACGAGACGTCGAACTTCTCGGGATCGACCATCATCGGGAACACGCCGTCAGCGACCTCCGCCGCGCAGCGCAGTCCCGCCGGGCTGATCGATGCCGTATAGATCGGAATGCGCGGGTTGCCGTGCAAGATGCTCTTCAGGGGCTTCCCGAGCCCGGTGACGTGCGCTCCGCGTGCGGGGATCTCGTACTCCGAGCCGTGGAATTCGAGCGGTTCCTCGCGTGCCAGGATCTTGCGGATGATCGCGATGTACTCGCGCGTGCGCGTCAGCGGCTTGCCGTAGGGAACCCCGTGCCAGCCCTCGATCACCTGCGGACCCGAAGGGCCGAGGCCCAGGATGAAGCGCCCGCCTGAGAGCTGGTCGAGCGTCATCGCCGTCATGGCTGCCATCGCCGGCGTACGTGCCGGCATCTGCATGATGGCAGTACCCACCTTGATGCGGCTCGTATGCGCGAGCACCCAGGTCGCGGTGGTGACCGCGTCGTTCCCGTAGGCTTCCGCCGTCCACGCCGAATCGAAACCCAGTGCCTCTGCGCGCCGGATCAGGTCGAGATCGATTCGCACCTTCGGGCCGAACGAGACGGCGCCGATTCCGAGCTTCATGGTGTTCTCCTTCAGCGCTGCAGCTGGCCGCGCGCCTTCTCCGCGAACTCTTCCGCCGCCTTCTCGTCCCGCACGAGGCTCTCGACCCGGAACGGAACCTCGACACCGCGCCGGCACGCGGGTCGCTCCTTCATTGCATCGAGCCAGCGGCGCAGGCTGCCAAGCTCATCGATCGAGACGCCAGACCACTTGTAGGTGCGCACCCAGCACCAATTTGCGATGTCGGCAATCGAGAAGTCGTCGGCAAGCCACTCGCTCTCGCCGAGACGACGGTCGAGGACCTCGAAGAGGCGCCTCGACTCGTTCTGGTAGCGGTCGATCGCGGGCTGAATCTTCTCCGGGAAGTAGCGGAAAAAGACGTTCGCTTGACCCATCATCGGGCCGACCCCGCCCATCTGGAACATCAGCCACGAGAGCACGCGCGCGCGCCCGGCCGGGTCCTTCGGGAGAAGGCGTCCGGCCTTCTCGGCGAGATGGATCATGATTGCACCCGACTCGAAGATGGCGAGATTCGCGCAGTCGCGATCAATGATCGCCGGAATCCGCCCGTTCGGGTTGATCGCGAGAAACCACGGCTCCTTCTGCTCATTCTTCGCGAGATTCATGGCGTGGGTTTCGTACGGCAGGCCGAGTTCCTCGAGCGTGACGGAAGCCTTCCAACCGTTCGGCGTCGGTGCGGTGTAGAGGTCGATCATTTTGACTCCGATGCTGAGGACTCACTGCGCAGCGCGCCCAGGCAGCCGGTGCGCTCGAGCACGTCGTCGACGGCGGCGCGATCCCGTAGCGCGGTGTACTTGGCGCGCAACGCCGCGAGCGACTTGGCGTGGTACTTCTGCGGCTTCTGCGCCCATTTTCTGCCCTCTAGCTCCACCCGGAACTCGTCTTGGTGAGCGGCGATCGCTGCGGCGTTCGCCACCGTCCACGGCAGGAAGAGCCCCCCGACCTGGCGTTTGAGGAACGGGAGGAGCGTCGGCTCGAGGCCCTGCCACGGTTCGAAGTCGCCCTCCACTCGCGGCCACAGCATGCGGTGCGTCCAGTCGAGGACGCGCTGGGCGGTCCCCTCGATCCACGCGCCGGGCGTCGGATCGGTCCACGCCTCGTAGAGTTGCGCGAAAAGACCGAAGTCAGCGAAGGCAGGGCGCCCCCCGAAAAGGTACGGGCGCGCTGCAAGATGCGCCTCGAGCAGCGCGATCGCCTCACGAAACGATTCCTCGATCTGCGGTGCGGTCTCTGCACTCGAACCCACGAACCACACGCGGTTCACCATGCGATCACGGATTTGCGCAGTCATCGCCGCGTGCTGTTCATCGCTCGCACCCGGCATCATCGCGCGTGCGATGCGCCCCGCCGAGGAGAGCTGATCCGCTTCGCGTGCCCAGCGGTAATGGAACATCCACTTGTTGCCCCACTCGTCGCCGAACTCCTCGAGCAGCGCGGAAATGAAGGCGGCCACCGGATCGGACGGATGGATGGACGGTTCGGGGTGCAGGGCCTCGAATCGCTCGATCATCGGCGTCGAGTCCTGGATGCCTTCGCCGCCGGGCGTCACGACCAGCGGGACAATCGGGAGCTTCGCGTACTTTTGGTACTCGGCCTGCGTTTCCGTGCTCCGGACGATCCATTGGTGCGGGATGCCCTTGTAGCGGAAGTAGGAACGCACCTTGATCGAATACGGAGACATCTCGACGCCGAAGATGCGGTGGACATTCGACATTGGGTTCCTCTTCTCTGCGTACGCCTCGGACCTAGCGGCTTCGTGGAAACGAACTGCGGCGCGACGGCAACTCCCACCAAGAAATCGCAGTCGCCGATCTCCCCCTCAACCGGTGCATTTATGACACCTATCATGCCACGAGTTTCAGGCGGTCGTGCATCCGCGGGCAGGAGGAGCTGCGATGGCCGAACGGTATCCATCTTGGGGATCGACGGCATCCACCGCCCGGCTGCGCTGGGCGCCGGTCTCCAGCTTTAGCGGCTCTCGCCAAGCTGGCGCGCGGCGACAAGCAAGAGTGCGGCCAGCGCGAGCTCGAGCGAGATGAATCCCGCGGCGAAGGCAGCTCCGTGCAGGACCCACGCAAGCGTTCGCGCGAGCGCTGCGACGCCGAACAGGCCCATCGGTACGTAGAGCAGACGTGCGCGGCCGGGTAGCGCACCCACAAGGATCGTTGCGCCCGCCGTGCGGAAGAGCGCGCTCAGGTCACCGATCTGGGTGCTGCGCGCGACACCGTCGAGGAGCGACATGCCGAGAGCCGCCGCGGCGCGCGCTGGATCCGCAATCCAGAGGAGTCCCAGGAATGCGAAGGAGACCCCAAGAAGGAGTGTCCCGATTCTAAGCGGTAAACGCATTGATCTCCCTCTCGTGTTGGCTGCACTGCGGGCTAGGCGCTGCGGCTCAGCCTCACATTGGGAAGCGTACTTCCCCGCGGAACTCGATTCGCATCATTCAAGCTGCCGCGTGATGACGCGGGGCGAATCGAGCGGCAGCTCGACCAGCAGGCCGTCGTCGGCGAGCAGCCAGCCTGTGGGACGCACCTGCGAGACGCCGCGCGTGAAGACCCATTCCACGATGCGCTGCGTCGGCGGCGGCGTCAGGTGATAGAGCACGAGGAGCTTCACACCTGCCTCGTTGGCGACCTCGGCCGCCTGCACGGGCGAGCTGTGGTACGAAGGGATGTCGTGCATGATCTTCGCGAGGCGCGGCCGGCCGGCGTTCGCAGCGGCTTCACCGATCATCGCGACGAGATGATTGGCCTGCGCCTCGTGCACAAGCACGTCGGCGCCGCGAGCCGCCTGGATCAGCCCTTCATCCTTGGTGGTGTCGCCGCTCACCACGACCGAGCGGCCGCCATAGTCGAAGCGGTAGCCATAGGCAGGTTTCACTGGATCGTGGTGGACGGCGAAAGCGGTGATCCGGAGTCCGTTCTCCTCGAGAACGACTTGCGGTCCGGCACCGTCGGCCGGACCTGCGACCGGATGCGCCTCCAGGTGTCCTGCGGCAGGGGGGAGAAAATCGGCGCCGTGGTGGGTGATTCGGTACTGCGTATCGAGCGCGTACGCCTCGTCGAAGCCCGCGACCACGCGTTCGACACCCGGAGGGCCAAAGACGGGGAGTGGACCCGGTCGGCCCGCCACCCACGTATTCAGATTGAACTCGCCGAGATCACCGATGTGATCGGAGTGGAAGTGAGTAAACAGGATACCGCCGATGCGGCTGCCGTCGATACGCAGGAGCGCCATGCGGTTCCACGATCCGGGTCCGGTGTCGACGATCCAGAAGCGGCCGCCCGCAAACACCGCGACGCATGCTTTGGCTCGAGACGGATGGGGGATGGGCGACGCGGTGCCACAGAGCAGCACGCGCAGCGCATCGTCGCGGAAGAGCTCCTCGTGTTGCGAGGTGACCAAGCGTTCGATCGCGGCGCGAATGATCCGGTCCTGCACGGCGGGCACCCGGACCGCGACCGCAGCCACCAACGCGAGCACGACCCCTGCTCCGAGCACATAGAGGATCCCTCGTCGCATTGATCCCTCCCCGTGCGCTGCCAGGAGCTTTATTTTGGCATAGTGTGTGCCGCTACAACAGGAGGCGCGTCATGAGTGCGATTGCGGTCTGGACCGGGCTCCTGCCCCCGCCGGCCCGCGTGGAGGGTCGTAGCGCCCGGCTCGCAGGCCTCGTTCTGGCGGGGCTTGGCCTGCTCGACCTTGTGCGCGGCAGTATCCACCTTTTTGCGCCCGACGGAGGTGCGGGACGGATCGCCGGCATCGACTTGACGCGCGGCGCTGACGTGATCGTGATGCTCTTCGCCGTGATGGGCGCGAACCAGATTGTTTGGGGGCTGCTGGACCGGCTCGTCGCGCTGCGCTACCGCGCCTTTGTCCCGCTGCTGCTGTTACTCCAGACCACCCTGCACGCGCTCGCGGCCTGGATCCTCTGGATCCATAAACCGCTCGGGGTGCCGGCGCCGGGAAAATACGGCGTGCTTGCAACCCTGCCCGTGCTTGCGCTTGCGCTCGGCTTCTCGCTGCGAGGCACGCGCGCGGACGCCAACACTCGAGAGCTGCCCGCCGAGTAGGAGGAACGCGTGGTAATCGCACAGTATCCGACCCCTGAGCAGATCCGGGAGCTCCTCCGGGGACCCTCCGACACGCCGGTCGTGATGGTGAACCTGCTTCGGTTCAAGGAGCGCGCCGGCGCGCCGGACGAAGGCGCCTCTGGCATGGAGGCATACCGTCGCTACGGCGAACCGATGCGCCGCATTGTCGAAGAGCGCGGCGGCCGCTTCCTGTGGATGGGTCGTGTCGACTCGTTCGTGATCGGCGCGAGCGATACACCCTTCGACGCCGTGGCGCTCGTCGAGTACCCGTCGCGCCGCGTCTTCGTCGAGATCGTGAACGACCCGCGCGTGCGCGAGATTGGCGCGCACCGCGCGGCCGGACTCGAAGGGCAGTGGCTCGTCGCCACGACGGCCGGCCCGCTCTGAGGATGGGGCCGGAGGGGATCGAGGCACCTTGGATCCTCTGGGGCTCGACGCTCTCCCCGTTTGCATTGAAAGTCGAGGCAATGCTCCGCTTCGCGGGGCTGCCGTACCGCTGGCTCCCGGCAGAGGGACGCTTCGCCGAGGGGCTGCGCTTCGCACGGCGTCGGACGCAGCTGCTCCGCGGTCGGCTGCCCCTCACTTGGCCGCCGAAGGACGCGCTCGACGAGTTCCCACTCGTCCCGTTCCTGTTCGGGCCGGGTGAGGAGAATCTCTACGACTCCTCCGCGATCGGCGTCTGGCTGGATGCGCGGGGATACACGCAGAGGTCCCCCTTGTTGCCCTCCGACGACGCTGCGCTGCGCTTCGCCGTGCGACTTGTCGACGAAGCACTCGACGAGTTTGGCCTCTACCTCGCGCATCACAATCGTTGGGTAGTGGCCGCCCGTGACAACGACGCCGGCGCGCGGCTCGCGCGAGAGATGCGGCCGCTGCTCGGCCCCCTTGCGTCCGTGCTCGGCCGCGCCTTCCCCGCGCGCCAGACCCGCCGCCTCCCCTATCTCTTCAGCGTGGCGCCAGACGAAGCCAACCTGCTCGATCTCCCCGCACAATTACGACCGCCCCAGCGTACGGGCTTCCCTCCGACGCACGCCCTGCTCGACGACGCATACGCACTCCTCGTAGCCGCACTTGAGCCACTGCTGAGGAGACAGCCTTTCTTGTTCGGCGAACGCTTCACGCTCGCCGATGCGAGCGTGTATGGTCAGCTCGGAATGAACCGCACGGATCCGAGTGCCGACGCGCGACTACAGCGCCTGGCGCCGGGGGTGCATGGATGGGTGGAGCGCATCGCACGAGGCGAACTCTCCGGAAGCCGTCTTGACGGCCAGCTCGCACTCGACGCGGCGCATGGACCCCTCTTCGCGTGGGTCGCCGCGACCTTCGTCCCGCTGATGCGGCAGAACCATGCGGCGTGGGAGCGACACCGGGCTCGCGGTGAGACACGCTTCAACGAGGCGGCCTTCAACGCCGGGCGGGCGCTCTACGAGGGCGAACTGCTCGGCCGGCCGTTTCGCAGCGTCGCCAAAACGTTCCAGGTGCGGGTCTGGCGCGATCTCCTCGAAGAGTGGGACCCCCTGCCCGGGCGAGCACGCTCGCAGCTCGAGGCCGTCCTGCCAGGCGGTATGCGGCCTTTTCTCGCGGGCTCGTGCGGGAGGGCAGCTTGAGGGTGAGCAAGAGCGAGGCCGCAGGACCGATTCAAGTGTATGGATCGGCGATCTCCTACTTCACGGGCAAGTTCGAGGCGTACCTCCGCTACAAGGAGATCGCCTACCAGCGGATCCCGATGACCCCGCTCGAGCGGGCGAAGGTCGGCCGCTCTACCGGCACGACCCAGATGCCCGCGGCCCGATTGCCCGACGGCCGCTGGATGACCGACACCACGCCGATGATCGCTTGGCTCGAGTCTCAGCATCCCGAGCCCCCCGTGATCCCCGGCGATCCACTGCAAGCCTTCACGAGTAGGCTGCTCGAGGACTACGCCGATGAGTGGCTTTGGCGGCCGGCGCTCCACTACCGCTGGAGTCATCGGAGTGACGCGCTGCTGCTCTCGCGCCGTATCGTCGACGAGATGATGCCGCGGGTCCCCTTGCCCGGCTGGCTCAAGCGCTGGGGCATCCGCCAGCGACAGCTCCGACGCTACGTGCGCGGCGACGGCATCGGACCGGATACGCGGGCGCACGTTGAGAGCATCTACCTGCGTAGCCTTGAAGGGCTCGATGCGATCTTTGCAAGTCGGCCTTTTCTGCTCGGCGAGCGGCCCACGCTCGCTGACTTTGGCTTCTTCGCGTCGATGTTCCGCCACTTCGGCCTCGACCCCACGCCGGGCGCCATCATGCTCGAACGCGCTCCGCACGTCTTTGTGTGGCTCGGTCGCGTGTGGGAGGCGCGTGGCTCGCGCACGCAAGGGGCGCTGGCGATTGGAATCCCGGCGGCGTGGAGCCCGCTCCTCCGCGAGGTCGGCGAGGCCTACCTGCCCTATCTCTGCGCGAACGCCGA
>DAIOWK010000015.1:0-22976 GCA_036758525.1 Myxococcota bacterium | reverse complement strand
GCCCTTTGCCCAAGCCGTGGTAGACGTCGACGGTTATTGATCGGAGATCGCCTGCGTAGGCCTTGCGGACTGCGCGTTCAGTAGAGCTGAAGCCTGCGGAATCCCTCGGCCGCAAAGCCTGCCCGTTCGCGCAGCGCTTCGGCTTCGAAGTCCGCGTCACTTGCGAGACCGGTCGGATTCTGGCTCGCGTGGCAGAGAAGAGCCTCGCGCTTCGCTTCTCGCATTGCTGCGACCTCTCGAAAGTGATCGGGGGCGGCGGTGTCGAATAGCCACAGCTCGCGCGCGATCCAGGGCGCCAATCCCTGCGCGGCGAGCTCGGGGTAGAAGCTTCCGAGAAGCGATCGCGGGTAGAGCGCATCCAGCGCAGCCTCACCCGCCGCACGATGATCACTGTGACCGAGGCGAGCGAGCCCGCCTCTTGGGGTCCAGAGCGTCGTGGGATCGTGGGCGAGCAACAGCTCGGGGCGCGCCGTTCGGATCTCGCGCACCAGGTCGCGGCGCAACGCATTGTCGTTCGCGAGCTCGCCGTCGGCGTACCCGAGAAATCTGGGCCTGGCGCATCCCAGGGCCGCAGCCGCACGCTCCGCTTCGCCTCTGCGCTGTGCGGCGAGTTCCGCGCCGCCGCTCCCGCCCCGGGCTCCGTCGGTGCAGATCACGATTCGGACGTCCGCCCCCTGCTGCGCAAGGCTTGCCAGCGTCGCGCCGGCATAGAACTCGACGTCGTCGGGATGCGCGCCCACCGCAAGCACGCGCGAGAGGGTCATCGCCCGAGGCGATCCCCGCGGAGCTTCGAAAGGAGTTTGTCCCAGAAGCCGCCGAAGGCGCCGTTGCTCATGGCGAGGACCACGTCACCCGGCGCGAGCTCGCCGCCCAGCCACTCGACGATCGCCTCGGTACCCTCGATTGCCCGAGCGGGTGTCCCGCGCCTGCGCAGATCGCGCGCCAGCTCCTCGGCGGAAAACCGCTCGGTGACCTCGCCGGTTGCGCTATAGAGCGGAACGTCGGGCACTGCTGCGATCACCACGAGATCGCTACCGTCGAAGGCCGTGGCGTAATCGGCCTGGAAGACTTTGCGCCGGCTCGTGTTGGTGCGGGGCTCGAACACGGCGACCAATCGACGACCCTTGTAGCGTGCGCGCACTGCCGCAACGGTCTCCCGCACCGCCGTCGGATGATGCGCGAAATCGTCGAGCACGACGATCCCCCGCACCTCGCCGCGCACTTCCTGGCGGCGCTTCACACCGCGGAAGGCAGGGAGCGCTGCGATCGCTTCGGCAGGCGGGACGCCGAGCGCATCGACAACTGCAATCGCAGCCATTGCGTTTTCCACATTGTGTCGGCCGTCGAGTGGTACGAGCGCACTGGCGAGGGGCCTGCCATCTCGAGCAATCAGGAAGCGCGTGCCTCGAGGTGTCAGCTCGAGCGCGCTGGCCCGAAACCCGAGCCTCGGACCTTCTCCGCCCTTGCCCGCGTCGTCGACGCCATAGGGGACCACTCGGCAGGGCGGTTTCTCGATCACATCGCGCACGCCCGCATGATCGATCGCCGCGACCAGGGTCCCGTCCTTCGGCATGCGAGCCACGAGGGCCCGGAAAGCCTGCTTTACATGATCGAGGTCGCGGTAGATGTCGGCGTGGTCGAACTCGACAGAGGTGATCACCGCCGTGCGAGCGCCGTAGTGCAGAAACTTCGGCGTCTTGTCAAAGAAGGCCGTGTCGTACTCGTCCCCCTCGACGACAAAATGCGGTCCCTTCCCCTCGCGAAAGCTTCCGCCAAAGTTCTCGGCGATGCCGCCCACCAGCAGCGACGGATCGCGCCCGGTCTCGAGCAGCAAGGTGGCGACGAGGCTCGTGGTGGTGGTCTTGCCGTGGGTTCCGGCAACCACGACGGAGTGCTTGCCTGCGATGGCGAGCTCATACAGGGCATCGGGAAAGGAAAGACAACGTACCCCGCTTTGGAGCGCCGCTTGGGCTTCGGGGTTCGTCGGGCGCACCGCGTTGCCGATCACGATGAGGTCTGGCCGGCGCGCCTGCACGTGTTCCGGAGCAAAACCCTGGAAGATGGAGATTCCCCAGCGTTCGAGGGCGTTACTCATCGGCGGATAGAGATTCTCATCCGAGCCGCTGACCTCGATCCCGCGTGCCTTGAGCAAGCCTGCGAGAGAGCCCATGCCCGTGCCCGCGATCGCGACGAAATGGACGTGGCGCAGCGTCATGCGTCCGCCAGGAACGATTCGAGCAGGAGATCGTGGATCAAGGGTCGCAGCTTGTATTGGCTCCGCTTCGCAACCAAGTGGATGCGGTTGGTGAGCATGACCACGATGCACTCGCGATCGAGATCGATCCACAGCGAAGTGCCGGTAAAACCGAGATGACCAACGGAGTGCTCCGAGAAGTGCTGACCCGACGACGATGCGCCCTTGGTTGGCGTATCCCAGCCGAGGGCCCAGTCCGAGGTTCTTGGCAGATGTTGGCGCGTGAAGAACGTGCGGACGAGCTCGGCGGGAAAGGCACTGCTGCGCCCGTGATAGACGTCGAGGAGGACCTGCGCATAGCGCAGCACATCGTCCGCGCTCGCGAAAAGGCCGGCGTGTCCGGCCACGCCCCCCATCACCGATGCGTTCGGATCGTGCACCTCACCCCAGACGATGCGACCGCGCCAGGGGCAGTTCTCGGTGGCTGCAAAGCGTCGGCGCACGTTTTCCGGGGGGGCACCTCCGCCGAGAGGAGGCTGCACAAAGGAGGTGTGGGCCAGACCGAGGGGATGGAAGATGCGCGCGTCGCAGAAGGCATCGAGGCTCTGACGGGTCACGCTCTCGACCAAGGCCCCGAGCACAATGAAATCAAGGTCCCCGTATACCGCTGCCTCTCCCGGCTCATGCATGAGGGCCGAGCGACAGATCCGTTGCAGTACGAAGTCCCGTGCGAAGGGAGTGCCGATCAAGCGCTCTCCCGTCTTGCGCTCCCGCTCGACCAACAGCTCATGAAAGGCCCGCCAGGGCTTGAGCCCCGAGGAGTGCGTGAGCAGGTGGCGCAGGGTCACCGACTCCTTCCCGCGCTCGGCAAAGGCCGGGAGATGCTTGGCGACCGGATCATCGAGGGCAACCGCTCCTTCGTGGACGAGCCAGAGCAGCGCGCTCGTCGTGGCCAGCGGCTTCGTGAGCGACGCCAAATCGAACAGGGTTTCGCGGGCCATCGGAACACGTTCCGGGCGCGATGCCGCGAGGCCCCGTACGGAGACGTGCTCAAGCAGCTCGCCTTCGCGTGGCATGCGGGCAAGCACGACCGCGCCGGCGGTTTCACAGCTCTCGATCGCCTTATCGAGCGCGCGATCGACGCGAGTGAGCTTGCGCCGGATGACCGACTTCCTCATGCGCTCATTCCGTTTCCACCACTCCCCGTTCAAGCGGCTCCACAATCCCGAGCTCCCCGTCGATCCTCCCGCGCACCCCGAAGGGCCACGCCAGATTGGGCGCCCCGTGCCCGAAGGGAAGACCCATGACGAGGGGGATCCGAAGCGGCCCCACCACCGCCGCCACGACCTCCTCGGCGGAGGGCTGCGGGTAGCGCGAATCGTCGCAACCGCTCAAGGACCCGACACCGACCCCCGCGACGGCGTTGAGCTTGCCGGCCGCCCGGAGCTGCTGCACGAGGCGGTCGATGCGGTAGGGACGCTCACCGATCTCCTCGAACAAGAGGATCGCACCGCGTGTGTCGATCTCCCAGGGCGTTCCCAAGCTCGCCACGAGCGTCACGAGATTCCCGCCCACAAGGCGTCCCTCGGCACGGCCGCCTCCGAAGGCCCGTCCGCGAAGAACCGGCCCCGGCGACGCGCCGGTCAGCACGGCCACGAGCGCCCCGAAGGACTCCGCCGACTGGTGGTCGCCCTTTTCCAGCATCGGACCGTGGAAGCCCACCATTCCCGCGCAGCGACGTTGCCAGAGCAGGAGCGTCGTGATGTCGCTGTAGCCCACGAGGGGTTTGCGGACGGCACGGACACGACGTGCATCGAGCATCGACACGATTCGGTGACATCCATATCCACCCCGGGCACACACCACCGCGTCGATTTGCGGATCCGCGAAAAGCTCGGAGAGCTCTTTGCTGCGGCGGGCGTCGTCTCCCGCGAGGAAGCCGTCGACGTTCAGCAAGTCGTCACGCCGCTGCACCTCGAAGCCCGCTCTCCGCCACATCTCCTCCCCCGAGGCGAGCTTCTTCGGATCGATCGGAAAGGCCGGCGCCGCGATCCCGATCGTGCCACCTGGCCGCAACGCGCGGGGCTTCGCGAGCGGAGGCACCTAGAAGGGGTCTTCCTCGAACGACGAGCCGCCGCGGCTCCCGAAGTCGTTCGAACCCGCGGCGCGGCCCGGCGAATCCGGACCGCTGCGGGTGGAGAGCGACTCGAAACGGGCGTAGCGACCCTCGAAGTGCAGTCGAATGGTATCGGTGGGGCCGTTGCGCTGCTTCGCAATGATGAGCTCGGCGATCCCCTCGTCCTGTGTGTCCTTGTTGTACACCTCATCACGATAGATGAAGGCGATCACGTCGGCGTCCTGCTCGATCGCTCCGGACTCGCGCAGATCGGCAAGCATCGGCCGTTTGTCGGCGCGCGACTCGGGCCCGCGATTGAGCTGCGAGAGTGCGATCACGGGAATGTTGAGCTCCTTGGCGAGTCCCTTGAGCCCGCGGCTGATCTCTGAGATCTCCTGCTCGCGCCGCTCCGCGTTGCCATCGGAGCGGGCCAGCTGCAGGTAGTCCACGATCACGAGATCAAGACCCCGCTCCGCCGCAATGCGTCGTGATTTTGCCTTGATCTCGAGCACGGTGGCCGCGGTGCCATCATCGATGAAGATCTGGGCCTCGGCGAGGCGACCCGCAGCGTTCACCAGGCGCTGGTGATCGTTCACGGCGATGAAGCCACGCCGGAACGCCGTCGAATCGATGCGTGCCTCGGAGGCGAGCAGCCGCAGCACGAGCGAGCGCGTCGTCATCTCGAGCGAGAAGACTGCGACCTTCTTGGCGTGATCGGCGGCGGCGTTCCGCGCAATGTTAAGGGCGAGTGCCGTCTTTCCCATGGACGGGCGTGCGGCAATGATAACGAGCTCGCCGGGCTGGAGTCCGCCCGTGATCTCGTCAAGGTCTTTGAAGCCGGTGGGGAGGCCCGTCAGCTCGCCGCCACGGTTCATCAGCGCCTCGACGAAATCGAAGGCGTCGTGGATCTCGTCGTCGAGCTTGCGGAAGGCCTGCCGGCTCTTCTCCTGGCCGATCTCGAACATCTTGCCTTGGGCAAGGTCGAGCAGGCGGTCTGCGTTCTCCGCCTGCTCGAAACCCATCTCGACGACCTCGGTCGCGACTCCAATCAGCGCCCGCTTGACAGCCTTGTCTCGCACGATGCGTGCGTGATGGAGTACGTGCGCTGCCGTGGATTCATAGTCCACGAGTTCCGCGAGAGCCGTGTGCCCGCCCACCGCGTCAAGCTGCTTGTGACTCAAGAGGTGATCGGAGAGAGTGTGCAGATCCACCGGAGAGTTCGCGTCCTTCAGCACGATCATCGCCCGGTAGAGGATCTGGTGCGAGGGATGGTAGAAGTCCTCGGGCTTCACTTCGGTGTAGACCGAGTGGAGCGAGGAATCGTCGAGGAGAATCGCGGAGAGGACGGCCTTCTCTGCCTCGAGGTCGTGGGGCGGTACGCGGCCCTGAGGCCGCGCTGTCGCCCTCGGATCGCTGTCCGTCGTCCCTCGTGTCGCCCGCGCCACGCCACCCCCCCCGGATAGCGGGTTTACCCGACGGCCTCTATATCACTCTGCAGCGGTGACTTTCACCTTGACATTCGCCACGATTTCTCGATGAAGCCGGATTAAGACCGTGTGCTCGCCGACCTCCCGGATCGGCTCCTCGAGCTGGATCTTGCGGCGATCGATCTCAATGCCCTTGGCAGCGAGTTCCTCGGCGATCTGGCTCGCCGTCACGGAGCCAAAGAGCTTGCCCTCCTCGCCCGCTTGGGCAGTAAACTCCAGCCGCTGCGCTTGGAGGCGGTCGCGCTGCGTCTCGAAGGCCCTGCGCTCCCGCGTCACGCGCTCGGTGACCACACGCTTGTGGTGCTCAAGCTCGCTGACGTTGGCGTCCGTCGCATGAATCGCCTTGCCCTGGGGGAGAAGATAGTTCCGCGCGAAGCCCGGCTTTACCGACACGACATCGCCGGCGTCTCCGAGACTCGGCACATCTTCCCGCAAAATGAGCTTCACGTGGGCCACGGCTAGATCCCCACCGAGGCGAAGGGAATCAGCGCCAGCTGGCGGGCGCGTTTGACCGCGACGGTAACCGCTCGCTGGTGGCGCGCGCAGTTGCCGGAGATCCGGCGCGGGATCAGCTTGCCCGTCTCGCTCACGAAGAACTTGAGGGCCTTCGGATCCTTGTAGTCGATCCCAATATTGGTGTCGGCGCAGAAGCGGCACACCTTGCGCCGCGTGAACATGCGTTTGGCGGCTTTGCGCGCTTTTTTTCGAGCCTTTGCCCGCAATCGCGCCTTGGGGCCGTAGCTGCGCTCGCGGTCACCGTAGCCCCCGCGCTCGCCATAGCCCCCGCGGTCCCCTCCGCCGAAGCCGCCGCGCTCGCCAAAGCCGCCGCGGTCCCCTCCGCCGAAACCGCCTCGCTCACCGAATCCGCCGCGATCTCCGAAGCCCCCTCGCTCGCCCCGATCCGCGAACGGCGGGCGATCCCCACCACGTTCGCGGTCCCGCTCGTCGCCTCCTCCGTCGCTCGTCACCATCGCCTACTCCTCGTCCTCGTCGGGTTCTTCGTCCGATTCGATATCGTCGGGGTCCACGGCGTTCGCGAAGGGTGCCGCACTGGCCGCGGCACGCGCCTCGCGGTCCGCCTGCTCCCGTGCTCGCTCCTCTTCGGCTTCCCGTGCAGCACGTTCGGCTGCACGCTGCTTGCGCAAACGCTCCTCCTCGGCGGCAGCCGCCTTGCGGCCTTCGATGTCCGTGACCTCTTCGTTCACCATCACGGTGAGGAAGCGAAGGACCGACTCCTCGAGGCGCAGCGTGCGCTCGAGCTCCTTCACCGCGGAACCGCGGTCGAGGTACTGCAGGGTGTAGTAGTGACCCTTCTGGAACTTCTGAATCTCGTAGGCGAGTTTGCGCTTGCCGACGTCGTCGACGCCAAGCCGCACGGCGCCCTGCTTTTCGATCAAGGCGTCGAGCTTTTGGAGCATCGTCTCCCGACCCTCGTCGGAGATTTCGGGCTGAACGATGAAAGTCGTCTCGTACTCCCGCACGGCATGTTCCTCCTCGTGGACAGTCGCCACGGCGACCGAGTCTCCGGCTCACGCGCCCGCCGGCGGGACCGGCTCGGGCAACCAGAGACTGAGGCGAAGTATGGAGAGCCCGGGATGGGCTCGTTCGACGCCGGAGGTTTAGCGCAGAGGCGGTAGCCAGGGAAAGGGCCGCAGGGAGGCGGTCCCTAGCAGCGTGTGCCCGAAGGCCTGCGGACCCCGCGCCTCGATCTCCCCGAGGAGGTACGAGAAGCGACGCAGGGGCTCCGCGCGGCCTTCCAGTGGTAAGCTCCCAGCAGACTGTGTCTGCGTGCTAGCGGATCCCGAGCGAGCGCCGGGAAAGCTCCCAAAGCAGGCCGCCGAGCGCGATCGAGACCAGAATCAGCACGATTTTCGGGAGCTGCGCGATCTTCCAGAAGAGCACGTGCACCGAGGTCGGTTCCACGTTCTGCAAGATCACGATGACCACGAGACCAGCGGCAATCGTCTTTAAGATCCCCACTGGGTGGCGGGCCACGAATCCGCCGACGCGCTGCAGAAAAGTGCGCCCGCCGGGCAAGCGCCCACGCTTCTCGGCGCCGGACGGCGCCGCCGGCGAGGGCTCGTAGCCCCCATTCGTCTTGGAGGGGGTCGGGGTCGAGGTGGTCATGGGGGGCCTCCCGTGTGGCAGAGCTTTCCCCAGCCGGGGTAGCACGCCGACCTGCCGCGTGCCGCCCCGATCTCGTCTCCTCGGCTGCCATTCGGCTCGATCAAGCTGCCCTTTGGGCGCTCCGATACGCCACGCGCGGGGCAGCATTTCGCGCGCAGCCGGGGACCTATCTTTGATCGGCAACACCATCGGCAACTATCGGATCGACGAGAAGCTCGGTGAGGGCGGCGTGGGTCTCGTGTGGAAGGCGACCGATCTCGTCCTCAACCGGCCGGTTGCCCTAAAGGTGCTGCGCGCAGAGTTCGCGACCCGCGCCGGGGTGGTCGAGCGTTTCCGATCCGAAGCGCTCACGCTCGCGCGCCTTAACCATCCGAATGTCGCCACGCTCTACAGCTTCGTGTGCGAAGGCGACCTGCGCATGATGGTGATGGAATACGTCCAGGGCCAGACCTTCGAACACCTGGTGCACGCGTTCGGTCCGATGCGCTTCCAGCGTGCGCTTCCCCTGTACTTCCAGGCCCTGGATGGCATCGAGTATGCGCACGAACACGGCATCGTGCACCGAGACATCAAAGCCTCGAACGTGATGCTGAACCACCTCGGTGTGGTCAAGGTGATGGACTTCGGTATCGCGCGTGTCCTCGGCAGCGTGCATCTCACGCAAAACGAGCATCGCGTTGGAACGCCTGCCTTTATGGCGCCCGAACAGATCCGCGGCGAGGAGGCGGACGTCCGTTCCGACGTGTATTCCCTCGGCCTCTTGCTCTACCTGCTGCTCACCGGCAAGGCCCCATTTTCCGCAAAGAGCGACTATGAGCTCTGCCGCATGCACCTTGAGGAGGCGCCGCCTCCGCCGCGTACAATCGCAGGCGACATTCCCGACGCGATCGAACGGGCCGTGTTGCGCTCACTGGCGAAGGCACCGGGCGAACGCTTCGCGAGCGTACGCGAGCTTCGCGCCACGCTCTCGACCGGATTTGTCCCCACCCTGACGACACCCATGAGCCTCGGTGCGGTCGGTTCGAAGAAGACCCTCGTGCTGCCCGAGAATGAGCCGGTCCTCGAGTCGCGCGGAATGGCAAAGACGCTGGAGTTCGCGGAGGAGGAGCATCCCGGCAATGCCCGGGACGCGACGAGCATCGACCCCGAGAAAACGGCGGAAACCCTGCCGCCGCTCCATTCCTGGTTCGCCGCGCCCGGGAAAGGCTCCCGCAGAGGCTTCGCTCTGGCGACAGGAGGAGCGACGCTCGCGGCCTTGGCCGCGCTTTGGGCGGGCCACCTGCTCGGCCCCGAGACCCCCGTCGCAACCCCGGCGCCTCCCCCGTCCGCTGCCAGCGCACCGGCAGAAGCCAGTAGCGCTTCGCCGGCACCTGCGCCCCCGGCACAGACGACGGAACTCGCGACTGGAGCGCGCGCCGAGGCGCAACCGCCCGCACCCGCCGCGCACGGCCCCAAGCCTCACAAGCGAACCCTGGCCAAACGGGCGGTGCGCCCCACACCGCGAGCCACGCCAACGACCGAGGCGCTGCCGGCTGCGCCCGACGAAGGACACGAGGACGGATGGGTCATTCGAAGACGCTGATTGTCGGCTTAGGCCTTGCGGCTGCCCTGGGCTGCGCGGGAGTCGTGGGCAAGATGCAAAGAGCCCTCCGTAGCCCGGGCGAGAAGCTCGCCAACGTGCCGGACGAGGTCTGGTCGGAGTACAAGTGCGGGGAGCAGAAGCTTCCCTTGTTCCGCCTCGAGCAGACCGAGCTCGTGCCCCAACGCGTGACGGCGGGGGAGGATGTCAATCACCGTATGGTGTATGCGCTATGCCCCACGGAGCCCACCGAGGTCGTCGCGGGCACGCTCCAGACCCGCATCCTATTCAAGGGCAAGCCGATGATGCGCGATGCCGACGGCCACTACGAGATCAAGCCTGGGCGCTGGGTGGTGGACACCTTCATCCAGATCCCTCCCCAAGCGGAGACGGGCATCTATTCCGTCGAAGTCCAGTTCCTGAGCGAGACGGTCAACTTTCGCGAGGAGCGGAGCTTTGCCGTCGAGCACAGGCAGCAGAAGCAGTAGCTACGCCGATTAGATCCCGGCGGAATGCTCGCTTCCCCGGACCAGCAGATACGGCCTGCGTTTGCGCACCGGCTCTGCCCCCGGCAGAAAACGGCAGGCCGCAGAGGCGTAGTGCGCGGAGATGGCGCGCCGGAAGCCGTCGGTGCGGTTGTGGCCGGAGCCGTGGATCAACACGGGATGGAAGAACACGGTGTCTCCCGGCTCCATCACAAGATGCACGCGCTCGGGATGGGCGCCCACGCCCTTCGCGCCGAAGTACGCAAGGTTCACCCACTCCCAGTCCGGATTCTCGTGCGGCAGAAGCTCCCCGCGGTGCGTGCCGGGCACCACAACCAGGCAGCCATTCTCACGCGTGCACGGCTCGAGCGCCGTCCAAGCGCCCACAATCTGGTCCGCCGGACGAAAGGGAAAGTAGAGCAGATCCTGGTGAAGGGGGTGTCGTCCATCCACTCCCGGCGGCTTGTTGATCAGCATGTTGTGGATGGCCTTGATGTCTGGTCCCGTGAAGTGCTCGGCCGCGTCGAGCAGGCGCGGGTGCTTCACGTAGCCATCGTAGAGAACAGGATCATTCTGAAAATCCTGAATCTTCGCGATCGCCGCCGCCCGCGTCCCGGGTTTCACCGCCCCTTTCGCGACCATCACGTCGCGCATCACCGTCATCCCCGGTGCCGGTGGCGCTGCCCCGTTTACGATGGCGAGAAAGCGCTTCACGAAGGGCTCGAGCTCGCTCTCCGAGAAAAAGCGTCGCTTGAGGACATAGCCGTGGTCCTGATAGTGGCGCAGTTCGTCGGCGGTGAAGGGCGTCTCGCTCATGCGGGTCGCTCCAAGGGGCCCGAGGCCCGGCCGGAACCTACATCGCTGCCGTTCGGTGAGAAAGCCGCCCCGCGAAAGAGGATCGCCGGCCCCTTATCCGAGTCCGAGCGGCAGCGGCTCGAGGCGCTCTCGAATCTCCCGCAGTCGGTCCTCGAGTCGCGCGCGCACCGCAGGCCACTCGGGCGCGATGACCCCGAAGTAGACGCTGTCGCGCAGGCGCCCGGACGCCGTCACCATGTGATGACGCAGCGTTCCCTCTTCGGTCGCACCGATTCGCAGGATCGCCGCGCGCGAGCGCGCGTTCAGCGCGTCCGTCTTGAGCTCCACGCGGATACAGCCGAGCGCCTCGAAGGCATGACGGAGCATCAGATACTTGGCCTCGGTGTTGATGCCGCTGCGCTGCCATGGAGGCGCGATCCAGGTGTAGCCGATCTCGATCCGTGGCTGTGCCGGCTCGAAGGTATGAAAGCGCGTGCTGCCCACGACCCTCCCCGACGCACGCTCGATCGTTGCGAAAGGAAGCGCGCAGCCGGAGGCCTGCTGTGCAAGTGCCTGCTCCACGTAGGACGCCATGTCTTCCCGTGTCGTGAGGGGCGGTCGCGGGTTCCAGCGCCAGATCTCGGGGTCGAGGCCCACCACGGAGAGGTCTTCGACGTGGCTGCGCGAGAGTGGCTCCAGCCGCACGAGCTCGCCGGAAAGAGCGATGGGTTCGAGCTTCATCTTGCGCCGCCGGCGAGGAACTCCTCGAGTCGGAGCTTGATCCCAGGCCAGTCCCGAACCACGATGCTGTAGTAGACGGAGTCCCGGAGGTGACCGTCCGGCATCACCATGTGAGAGCGGAAAGTGCCCTCTTCCGTCGCCCCGATCCGAAGGAGCGCGGCGCGGGAGCGCGCATTGCGAGCGTCCGTCTTGAACTCGACCCGGTTCATGCCGAGGCGCTCCATCGCGTGGGAGAGGAGCAGGAGCTTGGCCTCGGTATTGAGCGCCGTACGCTGCCACTTGGGCGCAAGCCAGGTGGCACCGATCTCCACGCGGCGGTGCGTGCGCTCGCACGCGAGGTAGCTCGTGGATCCGACGACTGTACCCGAAATCCGCTCGCGAACGGCGAAGGGAAGCGCTGTGCCCAGGGCTTGCTGGCGCAGTGCAGCCTCGATGTAGCCGCGCAGGTCCTCAGGTGTCTCCATCGGGAAGGGAAAGAAGCGGAAGAGCCCGCAGCCAAGACTCACCTCGCAAAGCGCCGCGTGATGCGTCATCGACAGCGGCTCAAGCCGCACGGCGCTGCCCTCGAGGATGACCGGCTCGAGCTTCATGGTCTCAGCGTGAGGACACGAGCTCGATCAGCCTGCGGTGGACACGCGTATCGTCGGTGAGCTCGGGATGGAAGGTCGCGGCCAGCACGTGACCCTGCTGCACCAGAACGGGCTCGCCGTCGACGCGCGCCAAGACCCGCACCTCTTCGCCCGGACGGCGCAGCCTTGGGGCGCGGATGAAGACGCAGCGCAGATCCTCGAGGCCCTTGGCAGCGCCCGCGTCCACTTGTGCCGCGAAGGAATCGACCTGTGTGCCGTAGGCATTGCGCACGGCGATGATGTCGAGCATCTCCAGCGTCTCGACCGGACGGTTTTCAACCTGACGTGCCAGCAGGATGGCTCCCGCGCAGGTGCCCAGTACGGGCATACCGGCGCGGATGCGCTCGCGCAGGGGCGTGTAGAGCCCGAGCCGGGCCATGCCCTTCGAGATGGTCGTGCTTTCACCACCGGGGAGCACGAGCGCATCCAGGCCATCGATGTCCTTTTCAGTGCGCACCTCGCACGTCTGCGCCCCGGCACGCGCGAGCGCGCGCGCGTGCGCGGCAACATCACCTTGGATCGCGAGGATCCCGACGCGCGGTCCTTGACTCGTCACGGTGCGGGCTCCGGCGCACTCGTGGCAGCGAGGGTCTCCTGCACGAGGGCCGCGACCCTGGCAGCGGCCGCGTCGCCGGTCGCGCGCAACCCCTCGGCAACCCGCGCCCGATCGAGCGCTCCCTTGTTTTGGCTGAGTTTGCGTGCTCCGACGACTCGAGTGATCGGAAGCTCGAAGGCGACGATGGCGTCGAGCAGCCCTTCCGCGTAGTCCGGAGGGATGGAGTCAAAACTGCGAGGCTCGGGGAAGGCAGACTCATAGAAGGTCATCGTGCGGCCGAGCAGGTTGCGGACCACGTCCCGGCTCTCGATCACCCGGGGCGCTCCGCGGGCATGGACGGCGACGTAGTCCCAGGTAGGCACGTTGCGCGGTCCGCTGTACCAGCGAGGCGAGACGTAGGCGTGAGGACCCCGAAAGACCGCTAGCGCCGGGGATTTGCCATCGAAGCTTCGCCACTGCGGGTTGGCCCGGGCGAGGTGGCCGAAGAGGGCGCCTTTAGGACCGCGAGTGGGATCGAGAAGCATCGGCAGATGGCTGGCGTTCGGAAGGCCGTCCTCGACCGTGACAAGCAGCCCGAATCCGTTCGCCTGCATGAGCGAATGCAGCACGCACGGATCGTCCTCTTGAAAGGAGCTCGGGACGTACATCTTTGGCCGCGCCTCTCACCACCCTCGGGTCGCGAGGCGGTCGGTCTCTGCGAGCGTCTCCATCGCTAGGCCCTCCATCGCCTTGCCGAGACCACGCGAAGCGGCGAGCACCTCGGCGGGATCCTTCCAATGCGTGGTCGCTCTCACGATGGCCGCCGCGCGCGCCGAGGGGTCTTCGCTCTTGAAGATCCCCGAGCCCACAAAGACGGCTTCTGCGCCGAGTGCCATACATAGTGCGGCGTCGGCCGGCGTCGCGATGCCGCCGGCAGCGAAATTGGGTACCGGTAGGCTCCCCGTCTCATGCACGCGCTTCGCAAGTTCGAGCGGCGCGCGCAGCTCCTTGGCGAATCCCGGCACCTCTTCCGGCGCAAGGGCGTGGAGCCGCCGGATCGCGCCGACCACGCTGCGCAGATGGCGTACCGCTTCGACGATGTTCCCGCTGCCAGCCTCGCCCTTGGTGCGGATCATGGCCGCCCCTTCCGAGATCCGGCGCAGCGCCTCGCCAAGATCACGCGCGCCGCACACGAAGGGTGAGCGGAAGGCGTGCTTGTCCACGTGGTGCTCCTCATCGGCGGGCGTCAGCACCTCACTCTCGTCGATGAAGTCCACCCCTAGGGTCTCGAGCACGCGCGCCTCGACAAAGTGGCCGATGCGCACCTTTGCCATTACAGGTATCGACACCGCACGCTGGATGCCCTCGATGACTTGGATCGAGCACATGCGCGCGACGCCTCCTTCTTTGCGGATGTCGGCGGGCACGCGCTCGAGCGCCATCACCGCCGCAGCACCAGCGTGCTCGGCGATCTTGGCTTGCTCAGGGCTCGTGACGTCCATGATCACTCCGCCCTTCAGCATCTCAGCCAGGCCCACCTTGATCTCGAATGACTGGGCTGTCGTGCGCTGCCCGTTGCCTTTCTCCTGCACGTTTCCTCCCTCGCGCATCTCTTGCGCGGAACTTCCGTCTCCTCGTACGCGCAGCCGCAAGGGGCTATCGCGTGTGCCCTTCGACCCGTTGGCAAGACCGCCGCTCTCTCGCTTCCCCACGCGCAGGTCTAGACCATGCCCTCGTCAAGACCGGCCGCAGCACCCGAGCGCAGTCGCTCTCGAACCACCTCCGCCAGCTGCCGGACACCGCGGCGGATCTCCTCTTCCTTTGCGAGCGCGATCGAGAGGCGCAGCCCGTTCGAGGGCCGACGATCGTGACGAAACTGGAACCCCGGCGCGAAAATCACGCCCGCGCGCACCGCGTCCGCCAGAAGGTCCCCGGTATCGATCCCGCCCGGAAGCTCCACCCAGATCTGATGTCCCCCTTCGGGCGTCGTCCAGCGCGTGCCATCGGGCATCTCGGCGCTAAGAGCTTCCACGAGCGCATCCCTGCGACGCAGAAGCGTCCGGCGCACCCTCCCGAGATGGCGGTCGTAAGCGCCGCTTTCCACGAAGTCCGCAAGAGCGGCTTGGAGCACGAGCGCGCCGCCGAGGTCGGTCGCCTGCTTGAGTGCCAGAATGCCGTCGAGGGTGCGCCCGCGGGCCGAGATACAACCTACCCGTGCGCCGGGGAAAAGCGATTTCGAGAACGAGAACAACTGCACCACGAGGCCTCGCTCGTCGAGCGCGGCGAGCGGCGAAATCGGCTTGCCTGCGTAACGAAGGTCCATTTCGTAGGCGTCCTCGACCACGGGCTTGCCGACGCTCGCAGCGACGCTGAGTAGGGCGCGTCGGTGGGCCAGGGAGGTGCTCGTACCGAGGGGGTTGTGAAACGTCGGCATGGTGTAGAAGAGCTTCACCTCGGGCCGCGCGAGCGCGTGCTCGAGCGCCACGAGGTCGGGCGCACCGTCTTTGATCGGAATCGGCGCGGCGCGCAGGCCAAGCGCCACCAGCGCCGCGTGCACGTTGTGATACGTCGGCTCCTCGACAGCCACCGTGTCGCCCGGTTCGGCAAAGACCCGCAGCGCGAGCGCGATACCTTCGCTTGCTCCCTGCGTGACCGCGAGGCTCTCAGGCGTCGCGTTGACGCCCGTCGCGCTCAAGCGCGCCGCCAGCACCCCGCGCAGGCCGGGGTGTCCTTGCGCCCCGCCGTACCGCAAGAGATCACTCCCTCCCTGCGCGAGCACACGGTTCAGCGAGCGGCGGAACTCCTCCACGGGATAGAGCGACGGGTCGGGCACGAGCGAGTGGAGGGGCACGCTGCCGGCAGGGGCGGCGTAACGCGGACGGGTGCGTTCCAAATCCAAGAGGCGCTCGACGACGGGCGCGAGCGGGAGGTCGCGCAGGGGTTGCAGGGGAACTGACTCGCGCACGAAGGTGCCTCGCCCCACGGTCGCCTCGACGAGCCCTTCGCGCGAGAGCGCTTCGTAGGCGAGTGCGACCGTATCTCGGTTCACGCCGAGCTCGGCGGCGAGGGCACGGATGGTGGGCAGCCGGGACCCGGGTGAAAGCTGCCCCGAGGCGATCTCGGCTCGCACCTTTTCGGCGATCCGCCGGTAGGCAGGGGAGTCTTCGCGAAGGGCGGTCGGAGAGGATGCCATCTGGTCAGATTACATGGCAGACAATACCCAGTCAATCGGACAATAGAGTGATATTTTAATGAAAATCTTCCTATTTTATACCGTACAATCTCGGTGCGGGGGGGGCGAGCTGGGATCCGTGATCTGGTCGTCGATGGGAGCCGTCGATACGCAAACCGGGAGCGGGGACCCAACGAGCGGTCGGAGGCGGCATTGTACGTCGCGCTGCTCGCGAGGCGGATCGATCAGCTCCGAAGAGAGGTAGTCGCCGATCGGCCTGCCCAGTGCCTGATCGACGCTGCACCCCAGAAGATCGCCGAGCTTCTCGTTGGCGACGCGGATTCGCCCATTCAGCGTCGTCACTGCGATCCCGTCAGGCAGGGTACGCAGAATGCGCGTCGCGAACGCACCGGAACGAAGACGCGAGAAGCCAAGCTGCCAGAACACCCACACGAGCGTCGCCCCCACGAGAGCAAACGCGAGACTCCCGAGGCGCGGCACCTGGATCCCGGCCAGCGGCAGCAAAATATCCGTCGATACGCCCACGATCGCGATCGGCGCGAGCAGGCGCATGACACGCGAAGCTTGTTGGCGGCTTGCCTGCGTCGCAGAAACGCCGTTTACCCTCATCCACACCACGAGGGCGAGCGCGATCCCGATCGACGTGAGCGCACCCCACACGGCGAAGGCCGGTCCAGGAACGAGCGCCCATCCCCATGTGGTGCGAACCATGCCCGCGATCATCCATGGGCTAAACCACGCAACCACCAACGAGATGGTGCCGAGCGTGAACGCCGCAGGCAGGAGTCTCGCGAGGGAGCGGGGCGGAGTCTCCGCCACTTCGTGCACGAGCCACATCGCGAGGGGCGCCAGGAACACGAAGCCGGGTGCCGCGAGCCGGTGAAGAAAGAGCGCCGTCGAAGCTTCGGACGCCGTGTTCCAGAGCACTTCGCATCCCGCCCACCACGCGGCCGCAAGGAGCAAGGTCCCGCAGGTGCGGATTCGCGCGAAGTTCGGGAGCCATCAGCAGGCAGGTGCCACCGAAACTCGCAAGGCCCATGGCCGAGAGGAGCGGGATGGCGAGATAGGGCTGCACAGGACCTACCTCTGCTTGGGGATAAGCCTTGAGACTATTCGGCGCAGACGGCCCTGGCGTTGAGCGCTGCTGCTGGCTGTGGTCGCGACCCACAGGCGTGTCCGGGCGTGGCTCAACGCCATGCGTCTCTCCGTGCTGTTCGAAAGCGTCGCGACGGGTTCCAATGTCGCGCGGCGGCGTCCCGCGCCACGCCGCACGCTGAGGGACCACGGCCCGCCGCCCCGATTTCCGGCCATGCGCCGGGGCGAGCGCCTGATGCCAGTAGCTACGACGTGCTATCCAGACGACGGGCTTCCGGGAATGGAGTTCCCCGGGAAGATTGGCATCGAGTCGCAAGGGTCTTGCGAATGGATTGCGTTGGATACGCTTCCGACTGTCTCATCCTCCGATTCTTTTAAGGAACCAAGTCATGAAGGCACCCATCGCGTCCGCTGGGACGGCCTTGGCGGCAATCGTCGTACTGGCCTGTGCGAGCCCTGACACCAAGCCGAGAGCCACCTGGCTGCGGGCGGATGGAAGCCCTGCGACCCGTGCCGAGCTCGAAGCCGCAAAACAGGAGTGCCTCGCCTCCACGCCCACAGACCCCGACTCGCCGCATCCCCGTGTTGAGCACCAGGCATACGGCCTGAAGATCATCCAGTGCGTGCAAAGCAAGGGCTACCAGCTGGTCGACGAGGACAAGCCGTAGTGCGCGTCTTGTCGGCACGCGATTCCCTCCGCCATCCCTTTCTTCTAGGCCAGCTTGCCATGCTGACAGCCCTCGCGTGCGCAGCGCCGCTCGCACCGATCGTCGACTCCAGGCCCATCGCACCTCGGGACGCTGCGTTAAAAAAGGTGGCGGTCGCCCCACTTGCAACGGGTCCTTCGCTCGAAGGCTCCCTCGGGGTAGGGGCGGGCACGCCGTCCGAGACCACAAGCTTGGTCGCCGGCTTCCTCTCGCAGGCACTCGCCGCACGCGGCATCAGCGTGGTCACGCCTGGAGAGTTCGGAGCGCCGCCAGCCGGCGCGGACGGCGGGCCCCCGGATCCAGTCGCCGCGGCGAAGCTCGCCGCCGATCGATTTGGCGCGACCGGCCTGCTTCTCGGGACGCTGGAGCGCTACCGCGATCTCGAGGGCAGCCGGCGAAGCACGTCGAGCCCGGCGAGTGTCGCATTCCAGGTGACGCTCTACGCCGCCCCGAGCGGGAAAAAGTTGTGGACTGCGCGGTTCAACGAAACGCAGCACTCGCTCAACGAGCGGCCCCTCGACGCGGCCCGCTATCCCGGCGGCGGAACCCGCTGGCTTACTGCCGCCGAGCTTGCACGCTGGGGCGCGGACGCCACGGTGCAAAGTCTCGCCGAGGGTTCCTGAGCGCGCTCCGATCAGCCGAGACGGGAAGCGCCTCGCGCCACGAACCGCGCTTCGATCCTGCGATAGAAAAAGAGAAGCGCGAAAAACACGACCACAAGCTGGAAGGCGCGCCACGCCACGTGGTCCACAAACCGGCGTGTCACATCGCCACTCGCAGCCTGTGCCTCGGACACGAGCCCTCTCAGCTGAATGGCGGCCTGGTTGATCTCCGCAGCGGTACGCTCATAGTCTTGGATGTCGAAGGGACGCGATTCGCTCTTGCCCGCTGCGACGTCCGAAGGGCCCCGGGCTGCCGAGACCATTGCCGTCCAAGCCACGCCCGCCTGCTTGAGCTGCTCCGTGGTGCGGTCCAGCGCGGCGGCCACCGGCTCGAAGCTCTTGGCAGTACCACTCGCCTCGGAGAGGGCGTTTCTCGCGGCCTCCAGGGTTTGCTTCAATTCCCCTTGACTGGCATCGACTTGGGACACGAGCTGAGACGCCTCACGTCCTAAATCCGAAGGCAGTGTGCCTGCCGCCGCCGAAAGCTCTTGCGCGCTTTGCGCTAGCGACTCGAATGAGGCAAGACCCGATTCGACCGAATGGTGGGTCTCGATGTCAAAGACGAGAAGCTCGAGGTTCCAGCGCAGGAAGGTCGGAAGCGCCGCCGCAACCTGTGTGAAACGGAGCGCGGTCTGGTTGAACTCGCGAATGGCCTGTGCGCCGGAGTCGACGCCCCGGAGTGCCTTGAAGGGCGCGAGGGGGATTCCGACGATCCAGTCGAAGGGTCCGCCGACCGCTGTGGCATCAGAGAAGCTTTCGACCGTATCCACCACGAACTCGCCGCGCATCGGGTGCTCGCGACTGAAGTGGTCGACCTGCTGCGTGATGCGCTGCAGTTCATCTTTCGAGAGGAACCTCGCACCGATCTGCTCGATGGTTCGCTCAAGATCGTCGGCGGCCTCGATGGCAATCCCCTGGTCCTTGCCAAAGAGCTGAGCGCCATCCCCCGTGGAGAGGAAATCCGCCTGCGACGCAGCGAGCGCAAACAGCAAGACGTAGGACTGGAGAGGATCCGACAGCAACGCGGTTTGGTAGGCCACGGGAGAGATCCGCAGCTTCCAGAGGAGCGTGCGTCGGCGAATTTCGGGATCGCGCGTATTGCCGCGGATGGTGTCGGCAGCGACCGTGATGGTTCCCTGGAAGACCGAGGCGTAGGTGGCGAGATAGCTCCGGAGTTCGTCCGCCGAGATGCGGTTATCCCCCTGCGTCCGGCCAAAGAGCGGGATCAGGGGACGTCCTGGCGAGCTGCATCCAGCGACAAACAGGAGGCAGAGGAGGAAGGCGCGTCCCTTCGGGCCCTTCTCTCGGCGCTGCATCTCGGCTCCTCCCTTCTCGCGACCGATCGGCCGTGTCTACCATGGCGAGCGGGCCGTCCGCCACACGCATTCCGCACAAGCCCCGAGGCGGAGGCTCCGTTTGTGCGTGCGTCGATTAAGATCGAAAGGTGAGCGGCGCGATCCTCGTCCTGAATGCCGGGTCCTCGAGCCTCAAGTTTTCGCTCTTCCAGAGCGACGACGGCGAGGCGGGGTTGCGTTCGCTCTTCGAGGGCCAGGTCGAGGGGATCGGTCAACCCGCAGCGCGCCTCGTCGTCGCCAACGCGAGCGGCCAGGTACGGACCAACGAGCCCCTTTCCGCCGCGGAGGCGGGCGATCATCGCGCTGCGATCGCACGGGTCCGGGCGTGGCTGCGCGATCACGGCGGCGTCGCCGGGCTCGCCGCCGTGGGCCATCGCGTGGTGCACGGCGGATCGCTCTACGGCGCGCCCGTGCGCATCGACGAGTCTGTGATGGAGCAACTCGAGCGCCTGATTCCCCTCGCCCCACTTCACGAGCCCCATCAAGTGGCCGCAATCCGCGCCGTGGCCGAGACCGCTCCTGATCTTCCCCAGATCGCGTGCTTCGACACGGCCTTCCATCGAACGCAGCCCGCGCTGGCCCAAGCCCTGGGACTTCCTCGGGAGCTCACGGATGCCGGCGTGCATCGCTACGGCTTCCATGGTCTCTCCTACGAAGCGATCGCATTGGCGCTCCCTGCGCTTGCACCGGAGGTCGCCGAAGGCCGCGTGGTGGTCGCTCACCTTGGAAACGGGGCGAGTCTTTGCGCGATGCGGGGACGACGTAGTATTGCGACCACGATGGGCTTCAGCACACTCGACGGTCTCGTCATGGGTACACGGCCGGGGGCGCTCGACCCCGGCGTACTGCTTTACCTGATGGACGAGCGCGGGATGGACGCCCGTGCGCTCGAAGACTTGCTTTATCATCGCTCGGGTCTGCTCGGGGTTTCCGGGCTCTCGAGCGACATGCGCGAGCTCCTCGCGAGCAGCGATCCGCGGGCGCGCGAGGCGATCGACCTCTTCGTCTACCGCATCGCACGCGAGCTCGGCTCGATGGCGGCTGCCCTGGGCGGACTCGATGCCCTCGTCTTCACCGGGGGCATCGGCGAGAACGCCGCGGTGATCCGCGCCCAAGTTTGCCTAGGCGCACACTGGCTCGGCGTCCGAATCGACGAGGTCGCCAATCGAGCGGGCGGCCCACGCATTTCGGCTACGGACTCGCCGGTGTCGGCGTGGGTGGTGCGAACCGACGAGAACCGCATGATCGCACAGCATGTCCGCGCGCTTTTGCGGGCAGCCTCGTAGCGGAGGGCGCTCTCTCCCCTATCCAGGCGTCGCGTCTGCCTCGCGGTTCCATTGGTTCATGGCCGCCTGCACGCCCGACTCGACGAAGGTCGAGATCGCCCGCGCCGCATCCTCGACCCGCTTCGGCAGCGATCTCTCCTCCTCGGCACTGAATGCCTCGAGGACCCAATCCGCAGTGTCTTGGCCGGGGTGAGGAGGACGACCCACCCCGAAGCGCAGGCGCGGAAACTCGTCCCGACCGAGGTGCTCGATGATGTCGCGCAGGCCCTTGTGGCCCCCAGCGCCTCCACCGGGGCGAATGCGCAGGCGCCCAAACGGAAGATCGACGTCGTCGGAAACAACGAGCAGGTCCGTCGCGAGATCAGCCATGGGAAGCAGGCGAACCGCCTCTGCCACCGAGGCCCCCGAGAGATTCATGAAGGTCTCAGGCTCGAGGATGGCCACGTCCCAGACCCCGACCCTCCCGCGGCCAAATCGGCCGGAGAACTTCCGGCTCGAAAGTGCGGCGCCATGCAGCGCAGCGAACGCCTCGACCACGCGGTAGCCCACGTTGTGACGCGTGGCCGCGTAGCGGCGGCCGGGGTTGCCGAGCCCGACGACGAGCTTCACGGGGGTCGCCTTGGAGTTTCGGAGGCTACTCCGAGCCCTTCGCCGCGCCCTTCGTCGCAGGGGCAGCGGTCTTCGCCGCCGGCGCAGTGGCCTTGGCGGTCGCGGAAGCGCCTTCCGCGCCCTCGGCGGGCACCTCACCCTCGACCTCAGGCGCGACCTCGGCCGCGGCCACTTCGGGCACGATCTCCGCAGCCGGTGCCACGACCGACACCACGGATAGATCGGGGTCGCTCAAAAGCTTGACACCCTCGGGCAAGGCGAGGTCCCGCACGTGGATCGACTCGCCGATCATGAGCGCTGAGACGTCCACGTCGATCTGGTCGGGGATGGCGCGCGGGAGGCATTCGATCTCGAGTTCGCGCAAGGCCTGGTCAAGGATCCCACCGTCGAGGGCGACACCGGCGGCGGTGCCGACGACATGGATCGGCACCGAGACTTCAATCGTCTTGCTGAGGTCCACCTCGTAGAGGTCCGCGTGGAGGAGCGAGCCTCGCACCGGGTGTCGCTGCAGTTCCTTCACGAGCACGACCTTGCCAGCAAGATCGCTTCTGCCGGCCACGGCGAGATCGATCAAGGTATTCATTCCCGCATCGCTCGCCGCGAGGAGCTTCTCGAGCAGCCGCGGATCAAGCGAGATCGGTACGGATTCGCGGCCCCGCCCGTACAGGATGGCCGGGATCCGGCCCGTGGCCCGCAGCCTTCGACCCATTCCCTTCCCGGTATGCTCGCGAACCTCGACGGACAGCGCATGATCACCCACGACGGACTCCTTGGCTCTTCGGCTAGACGAAAAGGGAGCTCACGCTCTCTTCGTTGTTGATACGGCGGATCGATTCGCCAAGCAGGGTGGCGATCGACACGACATGAAGTTTGCTCGATCCGCGTGCGTCTGCCCGCAGCGGGATCGAGTCCGTGACGACAAGCTCTCGGAGCGGGGACTCCTCGATCCGCTTGATCGCCGGACCTGAAAGCACGGGGTGCGTGATCGCTGCGTAGACGGCCCGCGCACCGGCTTTCTCGAGGGCCCGCGCCGACTCGGTGAGCGTGCCCGCGGTGTCGACGATGTCGTCCACAATGACACAGGTCCGGCCGCGCACGTCCCCGATGATGTTCATCACCTCTGACACATTCGCGGCCTCGCGCCGCTTGTCGATGATGGCGAGCGGCGCATCGAGGCGCTTCGCGTACGCCCGCGAGCGCTCCACCCCGCCAGCGTCCGGAGAGATCACACACAGGTTGTCGCCGAAGCGCACGCGGATGGCATCGAGCAGGATCGGCGTGGCGTAGACGTTGTCGACAGGGATGTTGAAAAAGCCCTGAATCTGACCCACGTGAAGGTCGATGCAGAGCACCCGGTCGGTGCCGGCCACCGAGAGCAGGT
>DAIOWK010000014.1:0-23315 GCA_036758525.1 Myxococcota bacterium | reverse complement strand
GCAGGGTCTCGTGCTGTGCGAGATGATCGACCGCGGCTGGGTTCAAGCGGTGATCGCGACCGGGGCCCTCATGACGCATGGCTTCGTCGAAGCCGCAGGGATGTTGCACTTCAAGCATCGTAAGTCGATGAGTGATGAGGAGCTGTTCGAGAAGGGGTATAACCGCGTCTACGACACGCTCGAGCTCGAACAGAACCTCGACGACACCGAGAAGATCGTCTCGGAGACGCTCGATGGCCTCGCGGAGGACACGGTGCTGTGCAGCTCGATCGTGACAGAGGCTCTGGGACGCTATCTTGCCCAGCACGCCCCGGGTCGGGCCATCCTGAAGAGTGCGGTTGCGCGGCGTGTCCCCGTCTACGTGCCCGCGTTCACCGATTCTGAGCTCGGCCTCGACGTCGCGGTCTACAACCGGCGCCGCGAGATGCAGGGGCGCAAGCGACGCCCCTTCGATCCGTTCCTGGACCTCGAGCGTTACACCGATCAGATCCGCGCCCACGAGACCATCGGCATCTTCACGGTCGGTGGAGGAGTTCCGAGAAACTGGGCGCAGCAGGTGGGTCCCTACCTCGATATCTCGCAGAAGAGGCTCGGCGTGGCAGAGCCCTTTCGGCGCTTTCGCTACGGGGTGCGGATCTGCCCGGAGCCCGACCACTGGGGGGGCCTTTCGGGCTGCACCTACACCGAGGGGGTGTCCTGGGGGAAGTTCGTGCCCGAGAGCGAAGGGGGCCGCTTTGCCGAAGTCATGGCCGATGCCACGATCGCCTGGCCGCTCGTGGTGCGTGCCGTGATTGAGCGCATCGAGCGTGGGTAGCCGAGCTCCAGCGCGTCGGGCGCTGGGCGAGACGGGGTGAGTGGAGGTGGAGGGCGTCGTCAGCGCAAGAGGGAGGTGGGGGCAGGAGGGCGCGCGCGCACTCCTCGCATCGCTTTCCGTTCTGGTTGCACTCCTTCTTTCAGGATGCCTGGTGGGCCCGAGCTACGTCCGCCCCGCGGTCGCAACCGAATCCGCCTGGCTCGAGTCCGGCAATCCGGCGGTCCGCGACGAGCCCGCGCAGACACGATGGTGGGAAGCTTTCTCCGATCCGGTTCTCGTCCGTTTGGTAGAGACGGCCTACGCCGAGAATCTCTCGCTCCGCTCGGCGGGCCTTCGGGTCGTCGAAGCCCAGGCGCGCCGCGGCATCGCGATCGGGACCCTTTTCCCCCAGCAACAGGACATGAGCGGCTTTTATTCGCACACCATCGAGAGTCTCAACACCATCCAGGGCGAACTCGGCGTACCCCGGGGATTCGACACCTTCCAGGCGGGATTCGACACCGCGTGGGAGCTCGACCTTTGGGGAAAGTTCCGCCGGGCCGTGGAGGCGACGGACGCGGACCTCCTGGCAGCGGTTGCAAGCTATGACGACGTCCTCGTGAGCCTGGTTTCGGAGGTCGCGGCCACCTACCTGGCCATCCGGACGCTGGATGAGCGCCTCGCGGTGGCGCGGGACAACGTGCGGGTGCAGGAGGACAGCCTCGGCATCGCGCGGGTGCGCTATGAAGCCGGCGGCACCTCGGAGCTCGATGTGCAGCAAGCAGCGACGCTCCTTCACGACACCGAAGCCACGATTCCCGATCTCGAGCGCACGCGGAGCCAGGCCATCAACTCCTTGTGCGTGCTCCTCGGAATGCCGCCACAGGAGCTCACGCAGCTGCTCGGAGGTCCGGGGACCCTGCCGGAGGTGCCGGTGAGCGTCGCCGTGGGGGTTCCGGCGGATCTGCTTCGGCGGCGCCCCGACGTGCGCAGTGCCGAATTTGCAGCCGCTGCGCAGAGTGCACGGATCGGCGTGGCGACCGCGCGGCTTCTGCCCGCCTTCCAGCTTACCGGGACGGTCGGGCTCTCCACCGCGCAAGCCGCCAGCTTTTTCGAAGGCCGCTCCTTCGAGGCGCTGGCCGGACCGGCCTTCAACTGGCCCATTCTCAACTACGGCCAATTGACCAACGACGTCCGCCTGCAAGACGCGACCTTCCAGGAGCTGGCGACGGCGTACGTGAATACGGTGCTCGTGGCCCAGCAAGAGGTCGAAGATGCCCTCGTCGGTTACCTGCGCGGGACGGAGCGCGTCCAGCGACTCGACGAGGCTGTCGAGGCCGCTCACCGTGCCGTGGATCTGTCGATCATCCAGTACCGCGAGGGTGCAACGGACTACACCGCCGTTTTGAACACCCAGCAGTCGAAATTGCGGGTGGACGACGAGCTTGTGGATGAGCGCGGGATCGTGGCGCTCAGTGTGGTGGCTCTCTACAAGGCCCTGGGCGGTGGCTGGGAGCTCCGCCAAGGCCAGGACTTTGTGCCCGCCGAGACGCGAGAGCAGATGCAGGCCCGCACGCGCTATGGCGGATTGCTTTCTCCGAACGGGCAGAAGCAGGACGTGGACAAGGCCGAATCCGATCTGCAGAAGCGGGCGTGGTGGCAGTGGAGGTGGTGGTGGCCCAAGTGGTGATGCGCGGGAGGCGGATCCCCTGGCGCCGTCTCACCGTATCCCCGCTCGCTCTCTGCATGGCGACGGCCGTCGGGTGCGGAAGCGGCAATCGCTACGCTCCGCCCCCGCCGCCCGAGGTGACGGTCCAACGACCCGTCGAGCGAGAGGTGACGATCTACTCCGGGTTCTCAGGCCACACGGTGGCGTACGAGAGCGCAGACATCCGGGCGCGCGTCCAGGGCCTGCTCCAGAGCTTCAACTTCACGCCCGGTACGGACGTCAAGAAGGGCGATCTGCTCTTCGTGATCGAGCCTACGCTCTATCAGGCCCAGCTCGACCAGGCGAAGGCCGATCTCGCCGGCAAGGAGGCGCAATTCCGGGCGGCTGACCAACAGCTCGAGATCACCCAGGCGATCTACCAAAGGTCCGCGGGAAGCCGCGCAGACCTCGTGAACAAGACGCAGGCGCGCGACCTCGCCAAGGCCGAAGTCGACAACGCCCGGGCGCTCCTGGAAGCCGCCGCGCTCAATTTTTCCTACACGCACATCTATGCACCCTTCGATGGCTTGATCGACCGCAACTTGGTCGACGTCGGCAATCTCGTGGGCTCGGGCACGCCCACGCTTCTTGCCACCATCGTGCACTACGACCCGATCTACGCCTACTTCACGATGAGCGAGCGGGAACTCCTCGCGTATCGTCAGTGGCTGCGCGACCAGGGGGATGCAGCGAAGGACTCGAGCGATGTCGCATACCTCTCGCTCGGGACCGACCAGGGATTTCCTCACGTCGGGCACGTCGACTACACCAGCAACCGGGTCGATCCCGACACCGGGACCATCGAGCTGCGCGCCATCTTCTCGAATCCTGAACGCCAGATCCTGCCTGGCCTGTTTGCGCGCGTCCGCCTCCCGATGAAGCATGGCCCGGCGCTGCTCGTTCCCGAGGCCGCCGTGTCGTCCGACCAGAGCGGCCAGAATCTGCTCGTCGTGAACGACAAGAACATGGTCGAGTACCGGCGCGTCGACTTGGGCCCGGTCGTCGAAGGTGCGATGCGGGTGGTGCACGAGGGGGTGGCGAAGAGCGACTGGGTCGTCGTGAACGGGCTCCAGCGCGCGCGACCCGGAAGCGAGGTCAAGCCCACGCACAGCGAGGCGCCCCCGGCGGCGCCCACCGATGCCAAGGGCGGCCCGTGAGGCGCCCGAGGTGATCTCGCGCTTTTTCATCGACCGCCCGGTGTTCGCGAATGTGATCGCGATCGTGACGATCGTCTTCGGCTTGGTGACGCTCCGCAAACTCCCTGTCGAACAGTACCCGGTCATCACTCCGCCCACGGTCACGGTCACCACCACCTACCCGGGAGCGAACGCGCAGGTGGTGGCGGACACCGTGGCGACGCCCATCGAGATCCAGGTGAACGGCGTCGAGAACATGCTCTACATGTCCTCCTCCAGCGCGAGCGACGGCTCCTACCGTCTCACGGTGACCTTCGACGTCGGGACGAACCTGGATATCGCACAGGTGCTGGTGCAAAACCGCGTGGCAATCGCGCAGCCACTCCTGCCCGACGACGTGAAGCGCCAGGGCATCACCACGAAGAAGCAGTCGACCAACATCATCATGTTCGTTGCGCTGAGCTCCCCGGACGGTCGCTACGACAGCCTCTACCTGGCCAACTATGCGACGCTCCATATCCGCGACGAGCTCTCCCGGATCTACGGGGTGGGCGACGTGACGGTCTTCGGGGCGGCCGCCTACAGCATGCGGATCTGGATGGATCCGCCCCGGCTCAAGGCCCGCGGCCTCACCACGGAAGATGTGGTCGCGGCGGTCCAAGAGCAGAACGTCCAGGTGGCTGCAGGCCAGATCGGCCAACCCCCCGTTCCGCCGGGGCAGCAGTTCCAGTACACGGTGACGACGCTCGGACGTCTCACCGACGTCGAGGAGTTCGAGGACATCGTCGTCAAGACCGAGAGAGGCCGGATCACCCGCCTGCGAGATATCGCGAGGGTGGAGCTCGGCAGCCAGACCTATGACCAGTATTTCCTCAAGGACCGCAAGCCCGCAGCCGGCCTCGGCATCTATCAGCTTCCCGGGGCCAACGCCCTCGACGTGGCGGATCACGTGCGGGAAGCGATGAACCGAATGCAGAAATCCTTCCCAGAGGGCGTGGAGTACGCGGTCCCCCTCGACACCACGCTCTTCGTGCGACAAGCGATTCGCGAGGTCTACTGGACGCTCTTTGAAGCGAGCGCGCTCGTCTTGGTCGTGATCCTGGTCTTTCTCCAGGACTGGCGCGCTGTGCTGGTGCCTGCCACGACCGTGCCTGTCACGATCATCGGGGCGTTCGCGGGCATGGCGATTTTCGGCTTTACCATCAATCTACTCACTCTCTTCGGTCTCGTCTTGGCCATCGGCATCGTCGTGGACGACGCGATCGTGATCGTGGAGAACGCCTCGCATCACATTGAGACCGCTCACCTCCCCGCTCGGGAGGCCACGATTCGTGCCATGGAGCAGGTCACGGGTCCAGTCATGGCGATCACGGCGGTCCTGATGGCGGTCTTCTTGCCCGCGGTGTTCCTCGGCGGCATCACGGGCCAGCTCTACCGCCAGTTCGCGCTCACGATCGCGGTCACCGCGGCGATCAGCGCGGTCAATGCGCTTACGCTAAAACCCGCGCAGTGCGCGGTCTGGCTGCGCCCGACAAGCGGCTACCACAATGCGTTCTTCCGCGGCTTTAACGCCCTCTACGCGCGGACGGAGCGCGCCTACGTGGGTGTCGTCGCGCAGATGGTGCGTCGGCCGCGGGCGATGCTGGTCCTCTTCGGTGTCCTCATCAGTCTAACCCTGTGGTGGTTCTTCTCGCTCCCGACGGGCTTTCTCCCCACCGAAGACCAGGGATATTTCATCGCCGGGATTCAGCTTCCCGATGCGGCCTCGCTGCCCCGCACCACCGCGATTGTGGAGAAGATGAACAGCATTCTGCTCGAGACCCCCGGAGTGGCGAACGTGAACACGATCGGCGGCTTCTCGATCCTCGACGGGACCTCGTCCTCCAACTCGGCCACGTTTTTCACTACGCTTACGCCGTGGGACGAGCGCAAGCGCCCAGAGCTCCAGCAGCCCGCGATCCTCGCCCATCTGCGCAAAGAATTCGCGAAGATCCAGGAGGGAATGGCCTTTGTGTTTCCCCCGCCGGCGATCCGGGGCCTAGGCGTTACGGGCGGCTTCCAGATAGAGATCGAAGACCGAAGCTCCGTCGGACTTGTGGCGCTTCAGCAGGTCGTCCAGGAGATGATGCACGACGGGAGTTCGCAGACCGGTCTCACCGCCTTAAACACGACGTTTCGCGCGGGGGTTCCGCAGCTGTACGCGAACATCGACCGCACAAAAGTCAAGACGCTCGGCATCCCGCTCGGAAGCGTCTTCAATGCGCTGCAGACCTACCTCGGATCCACCTATGTGAATGACTTCAACCGGTTCGGGCGCACCTACCAGGTGCGCGCCCAGGCCGAGCCCGCCTACCGAGTGACCGCCGAAGACATTAAGCAGCTCGAGGTGCGTGATCCCGCGGGTGGAATGGTCCCCCTTGCGACACTGGCAGACGTAAGGGAGATCCTCGGACCGCAGATCATTAGCCGCTACGACCTGTACCCTGCAGCCGCGATCTCAGGCGAGGCGGCGCCCGGCCGGAGCTCGGGGCAGGCGCTCGAGATCATGGAGCAGATGGCCGAAGCCAAGCTCCCGAAGTCCATGGGATACGAGTGGACCGGCGTCTCCTACCAGGAGAAGAGGGTCGGTCGGGAGTCGTTCCTGATCTTCTTCTTGGCAGTGCTGCTGGTGTACCTTGTGCTTGCAGCCCAGTACGAGAGTTGGACCAATCCGGCCGCCGTCGTTCTGGTCGTTCCGCTTGCCCTGCTCGGGACGGTCGTCGCGGTCGCGCTGCGCGGCATGGACAACAACGTGTATACACAAATAGGTGTTGTTCTGCTGATTGCTCTCGCCAGCAAGAACGCGATTCTGATCGTCGAGTTTGCGCGCGAGCAGCGAAGACATGGGCTCGACCTTGCGACCGCGGCGACCGAAGCCGCACGGCTGCGCTTCCGACCGATCCTCATGACTTCGTTCGCCTTCATCCTCGGCGTCTACCCGCTGGTCGTCGCTTCCGGCGCCGGGGCCGCGAGTCGCCGTGCACTCGGGACGGCGGTCTTCGGTGGCATGCTCACCTCGACCTTCCTGGCGGTGCTCTTTGTGCCCGTCTTCTACGTCGTCTTCCAGGGCTTAAGCGAGAGGCGGCGCCCGCCCGCAGGGCCGCCGGCAGGGGCTCCGACGGATCGAGGCTAGACCTGGGCCTCAGGCTCGAGGAGGTCGGACAAGATCCAGCGGTTTACTCGGTAGTGGAGCACGTAACCCGCGGCGTTCCCGGTCGGCAGGGGGGCGTCCTCGAAGCTCCCCGCCGCAAAGCCGCGAAGGGCGGCCATCACGCCCCCATGGCTCACCACCACGACCTCCTCGCCGAGGTGTGCGCGCGCGATGGAATGAAGTGCCGCACCCGCGCGGCGGGCAACCTCTTCGAGGGTCTCGCCGCCCGGAGGCCTGTGCGACCAGCGTCCGATGCCCTGGGCAGCAGGGTCCGTCCCATAGTCGGCATACGGGTGTCCACGCAGCGCCCCAAAGTCCTGCTCACGCAGCTCCTCCACGGTCTTCGGCAGGAGGCCGAGCACGCGACCGACCTGCTGCGCGGTCTCCAGGGCGCGGACGAAGGGACTGGCGTAGAGCGCCACGGGATCGAAGCGAGCGCGCATGAGTGCCGCGATGGCGTGGGCTTCCGCACGGCCCCGCGACGTCAACGGCTCGAAGGGTCCATAGGTGAAGCGGCGCTGCGCGTTCGCGACACTTTCACCGTGCCGGATGAGGATCAATCGCGCCATGCTGACCTGTCAGCTTAGCGCCGGGATCCAGAGCTCGAACTCGGCGCCACCACCGGGCCGGTTGGCGCCTTCGAGCGTGCCGCCGTGTTGGCGAGCAAGGTCAAAAGACAGCGAGAGGCCAAGACCCGTGCCCTGTCCGGGGGGCTTCGTGGTGAAGAAGGGGTCGAAGAGGCGTGGCAGAGCGGCGACGGGGATGCCCTCGCCGCGATCACGCACCGCGAGGGTGACCCCTCCCCGCGCCGACCGCACCTCGACCTCGATCTCGGGGCGCCCGCCGCTCGCCTGAATCGCATTCACCAGCAGATTGACTGCGATCTGCACCAGCTCGTCCTCGTTCCCGGGGACGAGAGGCGCGGGATGCAGCACGCGGCGGATCGCGCCCGCCGGAAGACCCACACCGGAGAGTGCGCACGCTTTCTCCGCGACCTCGCGCAGGTCTACGGGCTCATAGGGAGTCGCAGCACCCTCGCCGCGCGCGAAGCGCCGGAGCCGCCGCACCAAGCGGCCGATCCGCTCTACACCCTCGATCGCCTCGGCCACGAGCTCGGGCGCGTCCGATGCGAGCTCCCCAAGCTTAGGGGGGAGCGCCGCGCGGATCGTGGGATCTCGCAGGCCGTGGGCGAGCTCCTCGAGGCCCGAGAGATTCGCCCGGACGAATGCCAGGGGATTGTTCACCTCGTGGGCGATCCCCGCGGTCAGGATGCCTAAGGCCTCGAGCTTGTGGGCTTGCAGCAGTTGGCGGTCGCTCCGGCACGAGGCCGTGCGGTCGGTCAGCACCGCGAAGCGACCGACCTCGCCGAGCCGGCCGCGCACGGGCGAGCTTTGAATCTCGATCACCTTGTGGGTCGCTCGCTGGGCGGCCCCGAGCAGGTCCGAAAGCGGCTGTCCGAGGACCGGCGAAGGCGATACGAGCTGCGCCGCTGCCGGATTTGCATCCACCACCCGGCCATCGATGTCCGCTACGAGCACGCCGATTTCAAGCTGCTCGATCACGTCGCGCCGCGCCACCGGCAAGAACACCGCGAGGCCCGAGTCGAAGACAATGAGGCGAAGGATGAGGCAGCCCATTCCAACAAAGATCGGGGTCGGCTCGACGGAGCCGCCCCCCATCACCTGAAAGGCAATGTGGCCTATGAGCGGGCCGCAGACTCCCACGGCGATGACGCAGAGGCGCAACGACGAAACACGCGCACGCCTTCTTGCCGCGACGAGGAAGAGAACGGTCCCCCCGGTCACGAGTGTCCAGCCATAGGCCACAGCGGCCCAGAACACCGGCCCGTGCTGCGGCGGGCGGGTCGTCCACGCGATGAAACGCACCTCATGATCCCAGTACAGGCAGGAGTACGCGAGGAGCCCCGGCACAGCCAGCCAGCCGAGATGGCGGCGAAGCCTCGCGAGCCTTGCTGCGCCCGAGACGTCGATGGCCAGCCAGACCCAGATGACCGGAAGGAAGGTCGCGCCCGCAAAGAGCACACGCCGAGCCAGCAAAAGCTCCTCGGGTGTGGCCGCGCGCTCGGCGAAGAGCTCGCCGAAGCTCCAGAGACCTGAAGCGAGGCCGAGGAGGATAACGGGCAGCCGCTGTCCGAGGGGAGAGGGTGAGCGCGCGGCATCGATCGCGATCCAAAGCGCGATGACCAGCGCTCCGATGAGACCGACTTCTACGAGCACCCGGGGCTCTTCGGCCGAACCTGCGTGGGTCCGTAGCGGCGCCCGACGCGGCGCTCCCGGGCGGCGCTGCTAGCCTCCCACGCCATGCCCCCCGCCGAGCCGCCGTCCGTCGCGTCTGCCGTCTCCGACGCCGCTGCTCCCGTCCCGCGAAAGATGCGGGCCGCGATCTCCCGGGGTCGCCGGTCGCTTCTTGTCGAAGACGTGTCGCTCCCCGAGCCCGGCCCCGGCGAGGTGCGCGTGCGAGTTTCGGCCTGCGGCGTCTGCGGCACAGACCTCCACCTCTTCCATGCCGGCCTGCTCCCCGTCGGTCTTACCCCGGGGCATGAAATTGCGGGGACGGTGGACCGAACGGGCCCGGGCGTTTCAAATTTTGATTCCGGCGAGCCCATCGTGGTCGAGCCCCTCCGAAGCTGTGGTCAGTGCCGGGAATGCCGCGCCGGGCGTGACTCCATCTGCTCGGAGATGCGTCTGCTCGGGCTTCACGAAAGCGGAGGGATGGCCGAGTACGTGGTCGTTCCCGCGCATCGCCTCTTCCGCGTGCCCGGAGGGCTCGATCCGAGGATCGCCGCGCTGGCCGAGCCCGTCGCGGTGGTGTTGCATGGCTTGCGGCGTGCGAGTTTCGCCGCCGGCCAGCAAGTCTTGGTGCTCGGTGCCGGTACCGTCGGGCTGCTTGGGGTGCTGGCCGCGCGCGCCCTTGGCGCCGGCGAAGTGTGGCTCGCGGCGCGGCACCTCCACCAAGCGGAGCTCGGCCGGGCGTTTGGCGCGGCGCGGGTGCTGAGCGAAGCCGAGGCCACGCCAGCGGCGCTCGCCTCTCAGGCGAAACACGACCTTGTCCTCGAGACGGTGGGCGGCAAAGCCGACACGCTCCGCGCCGCGGGGGCCGCGCTCGCACCCGGAGGCACGGTCAGCGTCCTCGGCGTCTTCCTCGGCTCCGTCCAGCTCGACCCCTACCCGCTGCTTCTCAAGGAGGCCACGCTCGCCTGGTCAAACTGCTATGCACGGTCCTGGCAGGGCAGCCCGCGCGCCGACTTCGAGGATGCGGTCGCCCTGGTCGACGGACAGCGCGAGCTCCTTGCGCGCCTTGTGACCCATTCCGTCCCGCTGGGCCATATCGAGCGAGGTTTCGAGATCGCCTCCGACAAGAAGGCAGGCGCCGTGAAAGTAAGCATCCTCCCCACCCCCTAAATCCAAAGCCCCCAGGAGATACGATGGACTTCGAGCCCACCGACAAGGTCAAGCAGATCCAGGACCAGCTGCTCCGCTTTATGGACGAGTACGTCTACCCCGCCGAGCACCTCGCGGAGGAGCAGGTCGAGAAGTCGGGCAATCCCCACCACTTTCCCGAAATCGTCCGCGAGCTCCAGGAAAAGGCGAAGGCCATCGGCCTGTGGAACCTCTTTCTTCCCATCCCCGAGTACGGCGCAGGGCTCACCAATCTGGAATACGCGCCGCTTGCGGAGATCATGGGCCGAAGCGCGATCGCTTCGCGTGTTTTCAACTGCGCGGCTCCCGACACGGGGAATATGGAAATCCTCGCGGAGTTCGGAACGCCGGAGCAGAAGAAGCAATGGCTGCGGCCGCTGCTCGACGGAGAGATCCGCTCCTGCTTTTCGATGACGGAGCCCGAGGTCTCTGGCGCCGACCCGACGGGTCTGCAGACCCGCGCGGTGCGCGAGGGCGACGATTGGGTGATCGATGGCCACAAGTGGTACACCTCGGGCGCGATCGGAGCCAAGATCGCGATCGTGATGTGCGTGACGGATCCGAAGGCGCCCCCGCACCAGCGCCAGAGCCAGATTCTCGTCCCGATCGACACTCCAGGCTTCAATCTGATCCGCGCCGTTTCGGTGATGGGCCATGCCGGCGGAGGCGGACATTGCGAGATCCGTTACGAGAACTGTCGCGTGCCCGTGTCGAACACGCTTGGACCGGTGGGCGGCGGCTTCATGATTGCCCAGGCGCGTCTCGGTCCGGGCCGGATTCATCACTGCATGCGCTGCATCGGTGCGGCCGAGCGTGCGTTCGAGATCATGTGCAAGCACGCCGTCCACCGAAAGGCGTTCGGCGGTCCGCTCGCCGACAAACAGTTTGTGCAGGATTGGGTTGCGCTCTCGCGCATGGAGATCGACCAAGCGCGCCTGCTGACGCTCTACGCGGCGTGGAAGATGGATACCTACGGCAAGGAGAAGGCGCGCCAGGAGATCTCGATGATCAAGGTGGTCGCCCCGAACATGATGATGAACGTATGCGATCGTGCGATTCAATGTTTGGGATCCCTCGGCATGTCCGACGATACGCCGGTCGCCGCCATGTGGCGCAACGGCCGAGCGATGCGCATCGCCGACGGGCCTGACGAGGTGCACAAGATGGTGATTGCCCGGCGTGAGTTGAAGCGCTTCGCCTAGGGCGAAGCTCGGGAGGTGGGCTACTTGCGTCGGCTCCCGTAGTCACCGAAGGGATCGTCGCGCTCCCGCACGGCTTCGCGGAAGCCCACTTCCTGGGCCCGGCGCACGAAGCCGAGCCCCTCCTCGGTGTGTCGCGCGATGCCATCGAACAGGGTGCCGAGAAGCCGGGTCTGGGCGAGTCCCATGTGTTCTGCGGTCTGGTTGCACAAGAGCTTCAGCATCACGAGTTGGTTGAGTGGCACTCGGGCGATCCGTTCGCCGAGCGCGGTGGCCCGGGGCAGGAGCTCGGCGTCCGCCACCACCTCGAGGATCATGCCCATGCGCGCCGCCTCGGCGGCAGGGATCTCGTCGCCGGTCAACAGATAGCGTTTCGCGCGCTCAAGACCGAGCCGGTACACCCACATCGCCGTCGTCGGCGTACCCCACACCCGGGCAGGGGGGTAGCCGAAGCTTGCGTCCTCCCCCGCCATGATGAGGTCTGCACACAGGACAAGGTCGGTCCCGCCGCCGATACACCAACCCTGGACGGCTGCAATCGTCGGCTTGCGCGCGTACCAGAGCTTCATGTACACGTCGACGAAGCTCGACATCATCTGCAAGTCCGCGACCGAATCCCATACACGTCGGCGATCCGGCCCGCCTCGCACTGCCCATGCGGGCCCGCCTGCGCCTCGAGAAGCCTCTTCGGGCTTCAGCATCTCTCTGGCTTGCGCGGCCGTCGACCAATCGAGTCCGTAGCCCGCGCAAAAGGCCGGGCCCTCGGCCCGCAGCAGGATCACCCGCACTTCATGATCGGCCTCGGCCGCATCGATGGCGGCCGCAAGCTCGTCGCGCAGTGTCGGGGTGATCGTGTTGTACTCACGGCCCCGGCAGAGCACGAGATGCCGCACACCGTTTGCCGTCTCCTCGCGTAGCGTCTCCATCAGGACCTCAGCGTTGCCGCGGCGGATGGGAGACTTCGAGCTTTTGCGCCACCACGCGTTCGAGATGGGAGAGCACAGCCCCGCGCCACGGGCCCTGGTCAGCCGCGCCAGACCGGATGCGGCGGACAAGCTCCTCGTTTCGCCGCGTAAGACCCTCCCGCTGGGCGGCCAGCGTGTCCGGGATTGGCGAAGCGTCACCGAGCAGGCTGGAGAGACCCTCCCACTCGCTCCGCAGATGGAGCTCTTGAGTCTCGAGCTCCCGGGCTACGATGGCGACCACGTTGGCCGCGACGCGGGCATGAAATCGCTGGACACCGTCGAGGGCCGGCACGACGTCGGCTTCAAGGAAGCGCTCCACGGCCCGCAAGAGCTCCCCCGCATCGGGTCGGTCGTTCATGCTTTCTCCCGCATCAGGCGCAAAAGCTCGTCTTCCGATTCCGCGGTGCGCCGGCCAAGGGACGCAAGCTCGACACTCCGCACCTTACCATCGAGGAAGGCCCGAGATTGGTTTAACCAGACGACGGCGATGCGGAAGTTCGCGGCCAACTCCCAGAAGCGCAGTGCCGAGCGATCAACCTTTTCGCCGCCCGCAGCCTCGTACGCGCCCACGAGCTCTTCGCGCGTGCCAATTCCCCCCACCGGCAAGGAGTCGTTGCCGAACCGCCAGGTGCGGGCGCATAGCCAGGCCAGGTCTTCGAGTGGATCCCCTACGTGGGCGAGCTCCCAATCGAGAACGGAGCGCAGACCCTCGCTGTCAAAGATCACGTTTCCGATGCGAAAGTCGCCGTGGACCACGGTGCGCCGGTTGCGTGCGGGGATGCGCGCCAGAAGCCAGCGCTCCGCGAGTTCGAGCACGGGGTGGGGCTCTAGGGCCAGCGTGCGCGCGCGCTCGGCAGTGGCGACGACATCGGCGCGCCCCGGCAAAACATCCGATGGTGTCGCCGGGAGTCCGGCGAGCGCGGGGTCGTCGGGGTCGAGGGAGTGAATGCGGGCGAGCGTGGCGCCAAGTTGTGCGGTCATCGCGCGTCTCGCCACGGCGAACTGCGCGTCTCGCAGGAGACGGCGAGCCAGCGTCTCTCCGGGTACGCGCTCCATCAGAAAGCATGGCGAACCCGTGACCTCGCCGGAGGGATCGCAGAAGAGAACCCGCGGAACCGGAACCCCCGCGCCGGCGGCCGCGCGCAGAAGCCGAAACTCGAGCCCGCGGTCGGACTCACCCACGCGGCCGGGAGGATCGCGCCGCAAGACGAGTGCCTGCCGCTCGCCCCCGAGCTCGACGTCGAGGGACCAGAGCTCGCGGGAAGCCCCACCCGCCATTCGCCGCAGATCGTGCAGGCGCACCGCCTCGGGCGCTTCCCCACGCTCGCGGGCGATCAGGGCACGAAGCCGGGGAGCGAGCTCCTCCGTCGCGAGACCCCTCGCCGCCGAGCGAGCGGGAGGCTCATCCGGAGTACTGGGCGGGGAGGTGGCCATCTCTCAGCTCAGGGTATCGCAACGAAGGGGTCAAACCCGGCGAGATCTCGGCCGATAGGAGGGAACGGGGGCGGGGATGGGGTTGCGAGGGTCGGACCAGGCAGCGCTACCGGCGGATCTGGGTGGGATCCCGCGCGAGATCCTTGGTCAGGTTCTTGTGATGGGCCTCGAGCGTTCCGCCCCCAATCTCCAGGAGCTTGGCATCGCGCCACAGCCGCTCGACCGCGTACTCGCCCATGTAGCCATACCCGCCGAGCACCTGGATCGCACTGTCCGCCGCCCGCTTGCCCACCTGCGAGGCAAACAGCTTGGTCGCGTCCGCATCGATGCGCTGTCCCGTCGCGCACAGGTCCATGCGTCTTGCGGTGTCGTACACATAGGTTCGAGCGGCGCGGTATTCCGCGAAGCTCTCCGCGATGTAACGCTGGATCTGCCCGTGCTCGCGCAGCGGTTTCCCGAAGCTCTTTCGTTCGTTCGCGTAGCTCACCATCACTTCGACACAGCGCTGGGCGATCCCGAGCGACATCGCAGCGAGGGTCAGTCGCTCGACCTCGAGGTTGCGCATCATGTGGAGCGTCCCCTCCCCCTCCTCGCCGAGCCGGTGCGAAAGCGGAACGCGCACGCCCTCAAAGAGCAGCTCGGCAGTGAACGAAGCGCGCATGCCAAGCTTGTCCTTCCACTTTTGGCCGAGGCGAAAGCCCGGCATCCCCTTCTCGACCAGGAAGGAGCTAATCCGCCCCGGCGCAGTGGCGGCATAGACGATGAAAACGTCCCCGAGCGTGTGCTCGTCGATTCCTCCATTCGTGATGAATGTCTTGACTCCGTCCAGCACGTAGGACTCACCCGATCGCACGGCGCGCGTGCGCAGGGCGAGAACATCCGTTCCCACCGCGGGTTCGGTCATGCACAATCCACCGATCTTCGCGCCGCTTGCCGCATCGGGCAGGAAGTGCTTTTTCTGGAGTTCGTCCCCGTTCACGGCGAGGTTCTGCGCGAAGAGAACGGCGTGCGCCAGCACCGCGAGCGCGAAGCCCGGGTCGGAGCTGGCGAGCGCCTCACAGATCTGCACCGCAGCGGTCGCGTCGAGCCCCGCGCCCCCGTATTCCTCGGGCAGCGTAACGCCGAGCAGTCCGAGCTCGCCTGCGCGCCGGAAGAGGGCGAGGTTGAAGCTCTCGCTGCGGTCATGCGTCGCGGCTTGCGGCTCGACCTCGCGGGCCACGAACTCCTGAAGCGTCTGCGCCAAAAGGGCGTGCTCGGGCGTCGGGACGAAGAGATCAAACTCGCGAAAAGACCCGCTCCCGCTCTCACTCATCGGGCTCGAGTCTACCCGGAGAGGGCATGAGCCGCCCCCGTGTCCTCATGCTTACGAAGACGACAGCGCTTGGCGGCGCCGAGCGCCTCTTGATGAACGCGCTCCCGCATCTTGATCGCGTGCGCTTCGACTATCGCCTCGCGGCCTTCGACGACTCCGGTCCCCTCGCGCTGGCCTGGCGCGAGCAGGGTCTCCCCGTGGAAAGGATGCCGGCGGGCCACGCCGCGCTGCCAGGTCCGCGCGCCCTGATCGCGCTGCGCCGCACGCTGACCCGCGAAAGGATCGATCTCGTGCACGCGCATCTACCAGTCCCCGGCGCACTTGCACGGGTCGCGACCCGCGGCCTCCCCACACGGCTTGTCTACACCGAGCACAACACCCTCGACATGTACCGGCCTGCGACACGCTGGCTCAACTCCGCCACCTACGGCTGGCAGAACGCCGTCATTGCGGTCTCCGAGCGCGTCCGAGAAAGCGCGGTCCGACACGTGGGGCGTCGTGCACTCGGGCGCTCGCAAGTGATTGCGAATGGGATTGACCCCGACGAGCTCGATCGCGCTGCGGCGCATGCACCCGATCCTGCGCCGCCCGCCCTCTCGGGCGACGTCTTCCGCGTGCTTGTGCCCGCAACCCTCGAGCTTCGAAAGGGCCAGGACATTCTGATCGAAGCCGTGGCGGCCCTCGCACAGTCGGGCCTCACGTCGGGCGTCCCTCCCGCGCACGTCTGGCTCGCCGGTGAAGGCGTCCTGCGAGGCGCACTCGAGGCGCAAGCGCGCCGGCTCGGTCTGGCCGAGCGGATTCACTTCCTGGGCCATCGCAGCGACGTGTTTCCACTCATGCGCTGCGCCGACGTGATCGCCCTGCCCTCCCGATTCGAGGGCCACCCGCTCGCCCTTCTCGAGGCCATGGCGCTCGGCAAGGCGGTGGCGGTAAGTGCAGTCGGGGGTGTCCCCGAAACGGTGCGGGACGGCGAGAACGGTCTTCTCGTGCCCCGTGGCGACGTCCGGGCACTGGTCCATGCACTCGAGCGACTGCGGGCCGATCGGGCCTTGCGGACGCGCCTGGCCACCGCGGCGGCTCAGGAGGTGCGGACCCGTTACCACGTTCGCGCGACAGTAGCGGCGCTCGAAGACGTCTATCGCCGCTGCCTCGAGCTTTGAAACACCGAACCCGCGAGCGACGCCCTACCCTTCAGCCGCTACTGCATGCTCGACGGGGGAGGCGCAGAGGGCCGGATGGACCCGAAGCGCGCTTCGAACTTACCGACGTTCTCCGCGAGCGCCTCGAGCATGGCCTTCGCATGCTCGGGGCTCGTCACCAGCCGGCCCACGAGACTCGCTGGCGCACCGGCCTCGCCAGTGAACTGTGCAAGATCAAAGAAGAACTCTCGCGACGTATGACTGACCTTCATCACGTTGAAATACTGAGCCGGCGGCATTGCCTGCGGCGTGGGATCCGTCATTCCAACCCCTTCTGATGTGTGACTAGAGGCTCACGGTCGCGGCGCCCCAAGAAAATCCAAGATGGCGTCGTTCACGAGTCGTGGTCGTTCGAGATGCAGGAAGTGACCCGCTTCTTCGACCACCACCTTCCGCAGCCCTTTCGGGAAGCCGCCCTCCACGCTGCGTGCGACCTCTACGCCCACGCACCCGTCCCTCGTACCGTGGAGGTAGAGCGCTTCGACGGGCACTTCGGCGCTCACGATGCGCAGCTGCTCACCCGCAAGCTGCGGGTCCTGCCGTGCAGGATCGAAGGTCGCGCGATAGTAGCCGAGAGCGGCGGCCAACACTCCGGGGCTGCGGAAGCAGCGCTTCAGGGCCTCGCGGTCCTCGGGCTCGGGGACAAAACCCGGCGACCAGTCCTCCCAGATCCGATCCAAGAACGCGAAGTCGTTGGCCGAAACGGCGGCATCCGCGAACGCCGACTGGAAGAAGAACATGTACCACGAGCGCTTTTGCTGCTCGTAGCTGGTCGCGAGGGCAACTCCCATTGTTCGGTGCGGAACGGCCAGCGTTACGAGTTTGCGCACCCGCTCGGGCCGCAGGATCGCGGCGCCCGTTGCTGCGAGGGCGCCCCAGTCGTGCCCCACGAGGACTGCACGGGCTTGCCCGAGGGCCTCGATCAGAGCGAGCGCGTCGTGCACAAGAAGCGCGCTCTGATACCGCCCGTCGGCGGGAGCTTGCGTCGGGGCGTAGCCGCGCATCCAAGGCGCTACCGCGTGGTATCCCACGCTCGCGAGCGCAGGGAGAAGGTGACGGAAGGTCACGGGCGTATCAGGAAAGCCGTGGAGGCAGAGAGCGAGCGGCGAGCCGGAACTCCCGGCCTCAAGGGTCGCAAACTCAAGCCCATGGGCACGCACGCGCCCCTCGCGAAGTCCCTTCATCGCGAGCCCGCCAAAGAGGAGCCCAGAGCCGAAGAAAGAGCGAACCGTTGCCGTTGAGTTTTTCGGAGCCGCATGCGTCCCGAATTCCTCGCGTCTTGCGTGCCTACGAACGCGAGCCCTCCGCACACGGAGGGCGCGGCGACTGCGCACAAGGCGGCATTGTACGTGCCACCCCTAGCGGAGGTCGAGAGCGCGCGAGATCAGCTGTTGCCGAGCGTGGCCTGGACGTAGGCGAGGATCGACTCGCGTGAGGCCGCGGGCGTGCTGTGAAAGACGAGCCCGAAGTCGGGTACCAGCTGGTAGGCAACCTCTGCTTGGGTCACGATCGTCCCAGCGCGGGGAAGAAGGAATTCGATCTCCACCTGCGTGCCGAGGGGCACCTGCTCCGGGCTCCGCAAGAGGCAGCCGTTCTCCGACAGCGAGAGCACGGAGCCCCGCCATTCACGCCCGTTGCGGCGGCAGCGTGCGGGCAGGTGCGTAGGGACGCGCGGAGTCGCGCGCGGCGCCTCCTCGAGCGCTTCCTGGACGAGGCGATAGAGGTCGTGAAGGCCAGCGGGCCGCTTGACGGCACCGATAATCCGCGGATCCACGCCGGTCACGCCGTGACGGCCGGTGAGCACGATCATGGGAATCGGCCCCCCATCCTCTTCTAGGTCCTCGGGCACCTCTCCGAGACGCCGTTCGTCCACGATTCGCAGCTCCGGTTTGCGGGTTGCCCAGGACGGAGGCAGCTCGGACATCTCCTCGATCGGGACGATCCAGAAGCCCATCTTCGCGAGAATGGCCCGCGCGAGGGGTGCATAGGCTTCTGGATGCGCATAGGAGATCACAAGGCGACGCGGGTTGGGGCGGATCTGCATGAGGGCATCTATCGGCGCTCGTCCCATGTGGATTGAGTGGCCCCGTGTGCGCCGCTCGTGACAGTCGAGCGCTCATCCGCTCCGCATCTCCCCGCTCTTTTGAGGAGTTGCGTGGCTGCATGCACTGCGGCTGCGCACTGAGGGCCCATTCGCGAGGGTGTGGTACAACTGGATAAATGGGCGCTCTGACACAGGATCCGGAGCTCGCGGCCTGGCTCGTGATGCGACGCGGAGAGATCGAGCGCGCTCTCGCGGCACGCCTGGGCCCGGGCGCGCCCCAGGCGGCCGCGCCGGAGACTGAGGCACTGCGACGCTTTCGCAGCTTTGCGGCCTCGTCCCTCGAAAGAGGGCGCCCACCAGCGCCGGCGCTCGACGGTATCCATGCCGACGAGGCCCGCGTCGGGCGTCTGCTCGGTGCATGGTCGGAGGCGGCCGCCGAAGTGGCAGGCGAGCGCGGAGAAGCGGTGAGGCGCGCCCTTGCGCCGCTTGTGACCGGCTTTCGCGCGGCCTTGCGCACGACCCAACCCTCTCGGCGGGCGAGCGGCGCGCCTCGGGCGAACCGCCGCGCGGTCGTCGCCGCGATCGACCGGGTGGCGGATCTATTCCTCGCGATCGACACCGCGAACGGTCATATTGTCGATGCAAATCCCGCCGCTGGCGCGCTTCTTCGCCTCTCGCGAGACGCGCTGCTCGATGCCGATGTGCTGCGCTTTCTCCCGCAGACCGAACACGGCTCTTGGTCCATCGAGCTCGAGGCGATCTCGGAGGGTGCCGAGCCCCGCCGCTTCGCCACACGCATGCTTGACGCGGCGGGTACCGAGGTCCCCGTGGATGCAGCGGTGACGCGCTATGCGACGCGGGAGCGCACGCTCGCGCTCTTCGTGCTGCGAGTCGAGACCTGATTAGCGCAGGTATCGACCGAACCAGTCCAACATCCTCTGCCATGCATCCGCCGCAGACTCCTGCCGGAAGGCTTGCGCGCGCGTCTCGTTCAAAAAGGCATGACCGCAACCCGGGTAAACCCGTACTTCCGAAGGCACAGCGCCTCGTGCGAGGTTCGCCTCCAACTCCTTCACGTCATCCGATGGGATGAACTCGTCGCTCGCGCCAAAGATGCCGAGGAGTGGACAGCGCAAGTCGCCTATGGCGTGAAGAGGCTCGCGCGGCTTCTTGGCGGGATCGAGGTCCGGAGAGGAAAGCAGGCCGTGCTGGTAGGAGAGGATGCCGTAGAAGCTCACGCCGGCGGCGAGGCCTTGGCAGGTGCAGGCGGCCAGGAGTGCGTAGGTGCCACCGATGCAAAAGCCGGCAACTCCCACGCGTCCGCTGCCCACGGAGGGATCTGCATGCAGGAAGTCGATGGCCGACTGCACGTCCTTCAGAACCGCGGGATCGGAGAGCTCGCGCATCCATTCACCGGGGTTGGTGATCTTGACCTCGCGCCGGTAGAGGTCGATGGCGAGCGCGGCGAATCCCGCCTGCGCGAGTCGCCGCGCAAACTCTCGGTACAATTCGGCGAGCCCCCAGACGTCGTGGACGATCACGACTCCAGGATGCGTTCCTGTGTCGGGATGAGCGAGGAAGCCCAGGGGAACGTCTCGGCTTTTCATCAGCGCGAGTATACTCGCGCGCGATGCGGGAGCCTGTCGGTGAATTTGCCCGCGAGCTCAAGGTCGCGCTCACGGCTGCCAGTGAGGCGGCGGCGATCCTCATGCGTCACTTCGCGGGACCTTCGGAGAGCTGGGAGAAGTCCGAGGACAACCCCGTTACCCATGCCGACCTCGAGGCGGACCGCGCCATCGGCGCGCACCTGAGCCGTGCTTTTCCGGAAGACGGGATGCTCTCGGAAGAGACCGCTGATCAAGCCTCGCGCCGTCGCTGTCGACGTGCCTGGATCATCGACCCCATGGACGGCACGAAGGAGTTCGTGGCGCGCATCCCTGAGTTCGCGGTCTCGATCGCCTTGGCCGAGGCCGGAGAGCCAGTGGCTGGGGTCGTGCTGAACCCCGCTGCGGGTGTGGCTGTGCTGGGGTCGCGGGGCGGCGGCGCCTGGCGGGCCACCTGGGCACGCGGGGAGATCGGTCCCGCAACGCGCGTTGCAGTCTCGCGCTGCGCTCGCCTTTCCGAGGCGGTCGTGATCGCAAGCCGCACCGAAATCTCGCGCGGTCAGCTCGAACCCTATGCGAAGTGGTTTCGCGAAGTCCGTCCCATGGGCTCGATCGCCTGGAAGCTGGCGTCCGTGGCCTCGGGCCACGGCGACTTGAACGTATCCCTCGCCCCGAAGAGTGAGTGGGACGTCTGCGCCGGGGACCTCTTGCTGCGTGAAGCGGGAGGCGTCTACCTGAGCTTCGACGGTGCCCGGCGCATTTACAATCAGCCTGATCCACGTATCGAGGAGCCGATGGCTGCCGGATCTCCCGCGCTCGTCGAGGCGTTTTGCCGAAGGGTGCGGGGCTAACGTCTCTCCGCCCGCACTCCACCGTCATGCCGATGGCTTAGGCAGGGGTCGCGTCTTGCCGATCGTCTTCCTGACGGGGGGGCGTATGCAGAAGGTCTTCGGCATCCTCTTCATTCTTGTCGCAATCTGGGTGGGAATCGAAGTCTTCACCAAGGGGACGGATGGCGCATTTGGTGGGCTCTTCGCCAGCCACTCCCCTGCACCGGCCAGCGCTCAAGCCAGCGGCACCCTGCCAAACCGCGTCCGTGACCAAGTGAACAGCGCCTACCGCACGCACGAGGAGCGCATGCTCCAGCAGGCCGAGCCCGACGACCACCCGCGGGAGCAGTAGTCCGGCGACAGCGCGCCGCAGTTCCCGTCGCTCGAATCAAGCCGGCATTCGGACGACTGGCCCTCACTTGCAGCAATCGACGGGGCGACCGCGCGAAGGAGGTCACGCTTCTCGACTGCGTGGTGCTCGCCACATCCCCTTGCGGATCCGGCGACTCGCGGTGGGCCGTAACGTCCTCGCGTTTCACGACGGGCGCGTGGTTCCCCCGGCTTGAGCGCTCATGGTTGATCACCACCGCCACATCTTCGTCATTGAGCTGCGGGCCGAACGCTGGCATCGCGGCGGCATACGCCACATCGCCGATCGTTTTGCCGCGGAGTCCGTGCAGGATCGTCGTGGGGTGCGCCGCTGCACCATGGGTTTCGGAGGGGCTCAGTGAGGTTTGCCCCAGTCGGCGTCGCTCAGGTTCCAGCCGCCGCCCAGCGCCTTGTAGAGAGTGACCACGGCAGAGAGCTGATCCCGCTGTGTCTGAGCGAGGCCGTCTTCGGCCGGATAGAGCTGCTGCTCCGCGTCCAGCACGTCCAAGTAGGTGGCATGACCGCCCCGATATCGAAGGAGTGACAACTCGACCGCCTCCCTGAGCGCCGCAACCTGCTTCTCCCGTGCGACCCTCTCTCCGACCAGCTCTGCTTGCGCCGCGAGGGCGTCCGACACCTCACGGAAGGCTTGGACGATCGTCTCCCGGTACTGCGCAATCATCTCGTCCCAAAAGGCCTTCTGTGCTTCGTACTGCTCCAGCAGCTTGCCACCCTGGAAGAGGGGCCCGCCCACGTTGCCCACGACATTCCAGACGCTGAAACCATTTTTGAAGAGGTTTCCGATCGTGCTGGCCTCATTGCCATAGAGGGCCGAGAGCCCGATCGTCGGGAAGAAGTTTGCGATCGCGACGCCGATCTCCGCATTCGCGTTAATCATGGTCTCTTCTGCCTGCAAGATGTCCGGCCTTCGCTGCAGCAAGTCCGACGGTAGACCCGGCGGCATCTCGGGCATCGTCTGCTCGACGAGCGCCGTTCCACGCGGGATCGATTCCGGATGCTTCCCAAGCAGTACACTGATCGCGTTCTCCTGTTGGGCGATCTCACGCTTGAGCGCTGCGATGCTGGCGGCGCTCGCGTCCAGCGCCGCCTCGGCGCGCGAGGTCGATAGCTTGGTGTCGGTCCCGCCAGTGTACCGGCGCGTGAAGAGCTCAAGGGTATCTGTGTAGGTTTCTGCGCTCTCCCGGGCGATCGCGAGTTCGCGGTCGAGTTCGATGAGCTGAAAGTACGCTGTCGCGACGTCGCTCACGAGCGTCAGCATGACACCCCGCCGAGCCTCCTCGCTGGCCAGCAAAGTCGCGCGCGCAGCCTCGGTCGAGCGACGGATCCGACCCCACACGTCGATCTCCCAGGTCACGCTAACCGCGCCCAAAAACGCATTGAAGGGTGCGTTCGCCACGGGACCGAAGATGGGTGGAATGAACTCCCTTTGCCTGGCGGCCTCTGCCTGATACGCGACCTGCGGATAGAACTGCGAGGCGGCCACACCGACGAGCGCGCGAGACTCCTCGATCCGCGCGACCGCCGTCTGCAGATTGTAGTTGTTCTCGAGGGCTTCCTTGATGAGACCCTGCAGGACCGGATCGCCAAATACGCCCCACCAAGGAAGATCGGCGAGCGACGCGGCCTCGGGCGGCCCCAACATCCCCCGGAACTCCTCGGGAGGCGTCACAGACGGCCGCTGGTAGTCCGGCCCCACGCCATGCAAAAGCTTGTTGCGGAGCGATGCGCAGCCGGTCAGCAGAGCGACCCCCACGATGAGAGCTCCAAGGCTCCGGCTCGTCATCAGTTTCCTCCGCCGGCCGTGGGCACGGTCGTGGGCGCTGGCGCCCGTGGGGGGGGCTCGGCCTTCGGCGGCGGTGCCATCTCCAAGGGCGTCCCCTTCACGCGGTGGGATAGCCGCTCGACCAGCACGAAGAGGGCGGGGACGAGGAAGATGGCGAACCCAGTCGAGAAGATCATGCCGACGATGGTGACCGTGCCGATCAGGCGTCGCGCCTCGGCGCCGGCACCCGTGGCGATCCACAGCGGCAGCAGGCCGAAAATAAAGGCGAACGACGTCATCAGGATCGGC
>DAIOWK010000013.1:0-24274 GCA_036758525.1 Myxococcota bacterium | reverse complement strand
GCAGACTGCCGAAGCCGAGCTGCTCGCCATGGAGATGGGCGCGGCGCTGTGGTGGCTTCACGAACACCGGGCGCCGCGCGAGAACGAGGTGGAGGCCAACGGCTCGGTCCTGCAGTTGCGATCGATCCCGCTGGTGGTGGGTGGCTTGCGCGCTTTCGCAGATTGAGAAATCAGGTTGGCCTATCCCCGTTCGACGAACACTCGATGGGTACGACAGCCTAGCGGGGACGCAGGACGCCGCCTGTCCCTCGCCCCGGCAAGGGGCGAGCGCCCGTGGCGCACGGGTCAGCCAGGGCTGCGCTGGGAAGCCATTTCAAGGGTCCCCAAAAGTCCCCGAATGGGCCAGGCAGGTGCTCTACGCCGGCGTCGGTGCCGCCGCGGGGCCCGAGGTGCGCGGGAGCTCCCCTCGGACAAAGGCGCCGCGGGGCGCCAACGTCTCCAGCCGGCCGTGAATCCAAGCCTCCGCCTCACTCCTTAGGCCATCCTTGTCGGCCAACTGGAGAACGGGACCGAACGCGAGGGCTAGCTCGACCCGACGCTTGCGAAAGCAACCCCAGAAGTGGGGGATAAACCCGTCGTCTCCCACCCATGCATCGTCGCGGTTGCCGTACTCGATCGCGACCGGCACAACGGGGATTCGCTGCTCGGCCGCGAGCTCGAAAAGGCCGGGGAAGAAGGGCAGTGCGCCAGGGCCGCGGGACGTCGTGCCTTCCGGGAACGCGGCGAAAGCGACGCCCCGTTGCAGGAGGGCCAATGCACCTGCGCGAGCGGCCCGGCGGCTCGCCTTGTCCTCCCGCCTGACGAAGACGGTGTGTGTCGCGCGCGCGGCCGCACCCAAAAGCGGCCACTCTTCGATCTCCGCCTTCGCAAGGAACGCGCAAGGTCGCTGTGCGAGGAGCGCAGCGATGTCCACGTAGGAGCGATGGTTCGCAAGGAGGAGCACAGGGCCCGACGGCGGACTGCCGTGCACCTCAACCCGTACGCCGAGGAGGCTCACCATTCGACGCGCCCACGCATGACCGTGTCGGGTGGCGACATGGGGACACCTTCCTCGCAGCTTCGCGCTCACCTTGAGGCGCAAGACAGTGAATGCGGTGAGCGCCGCCAACGCGGAGAGACGCCAGATGACGCGAGCGGTACCGAGCAGTCCCATAGGGTGAATCTCCTCCTGGTGGGGCTGGTTCGCGGCCTGCGATCTCACGTAGGAAGCTCGGCCCGCGCCGTGGCGTTCGCGTGAAGCGGCGGCGGAGAACGTGGGACGTCACGCGCTCGTCCCCCAATTGCGACAGTACTGTGAATCACCAAGCCGAAGCTTTACCCAGCGCAAACCTGGACGAGAGACCTTTTTGGGGGTGGAGGTCCGTCATGTCCTATCAGAGTGTCGGAGTCCCGCGACCTGGACTTCCCTGGCTTGGTTTGCGAGGCCGTGGAAAGGCGCGTGCCGGCGGTGGCGACACGGTCCGGCCGGCACCGATCGCGCCGCGGCGCGACCAGACCTGGATGCTCGAGGAGGTAGCGCGCCTCGAAGACACCGCGCTGGTTCCACACGAGCGCTATTTGATCGCCGCCGCGGGGGCAGCACAGATTCCGGCGCTGCTCCGCGAGATCGGCCGCCTGCGCGAGATCACCTTTCGTTCGGTCGGCGAGGGCACCGGACGGGAACTGGACCTCGACCTATTCGACCGGACCTACGAGCACCTCTTCGTATGGGATCGACAGGTCGGCGAGCTTGTGGGGGCGTATCGTCTTGCCGAGACGGAGCGCCTGCGGCCGGTGTTCGGCGCGGCCGGCCTCTACACCCACACTCTCTTCGAGCTAGACGATGCGTTCTTCGCCGAGCTCGGGCCTGCGATCGAGCTCGGCCGCTCCTTCGTACGCGTGGAGTACCAGCGTTCGGCTTGCGCGCTGATGCTGCTCTGGAAGGGAATTGGGCAGTGGGTGCTTGCCAGGCCTAGGGTCAAGACGCTGTTCGGCGCGGTGAGCGTCTCCGCAGACTACTCGCCCGCGGCGCGCGCGTTGATCGCGGCCACTCTCTCGCAGACCCACGGCGACCCTGCGCTCGCCGCACACGTCCGACCCCGGCGACCGCTGCGTACCGGCTGGCGGGCGCACCGGAGAGCCAGGATGTCCCTGGAGACGGAGATCACGCCCGAAGAGCTCTCGCAGCGCGTGGCTGCACTCGAGCCGAACGGCAAAGGTCTACCGGTCCTGGTGCGCGAGTATCTAAAGCTCGGCGGACGCTTCTTGGCGTGGAACGTCGATCCGACCTTCGGCGGCGTGCTGGACGGCCTCGTGGTGGTCGACCTTGCCCGGACCTCGCCGCGACTGCTCGAGTTCTACATGGGAGGGCAGGGGGCAGCCGCCTTCCTTTCCGAACACACGGGCCCCTGAGCTTTCTCTACTGCGATGCCTCGAGTTCGCGCACGGGGATACCCGCACGCACGATCAGCACCTGCGGCCCCCCGGTGCCGAGCGGCATTCGATGACCCACCCAGCGCTCCGGCTCCCCCGTGTCGAACCAAAAGGAAAAGCGCGGGAGGAAGGCGCGGGCAAGCGGGGTCAAGACGGGACCGAGATCGATCTCGGACCGCACCTCGATCAGGTCGCCAGCACTCGAGGATGCGAGATGCCGCGCGACCCGCGCCTTAGCAGACACTACTCGGTGTATCTTGCAAACCAAGAACTGGAAGTTCACCTCCTCCTTGGCGCCGGAAACGAGCGGCAAAAAGAGGAGGTGCATGGGCACGTTGGCGATCAGATCGGGAGCTTGCACTTCGAGCTCGAAGGGGGACTCCTCCGAGCCCTCGGCGGGCGTGCAAAGTGCACGGCCGGTACGGTGGTCGATCCACATGAGGCCGTGGCTTTGCCCTCCGGCCGCCCATGAATGGGACTCCTGCCAAACCGGTCGCAGCCCTGCGCCGTCCTTCGTGCGCTCAAGTTCGCTCATAACGACGCTGGCCTCTGCGCCTTGAATCGCGCCGGCTGCAACCATCAGCAGGTTGCCACTCGGCATGCGAGTGAGGCTCACCTTCGCATCGCCCACCCGATTCATGGTGTTCTCGTCGTAGGTGGCCGCGGGGAGGGCCCCAAAAGGATCCTGCAAGGGCAGTTCGAGACTCGAATCCGCGAAGGAAGGAAGTGGGAACGAAGCGAGAATCAATGCGCCGAGCGCAAGACGACGGACCAGAGGAGTCATGATTGTGAGCCATCGTAGCAGCCTCCCGAGGCGCACAAGGTGATCTTTCGCGGTCATGCGCGAAACGCCCACCAGATCGAACGCACGGAGCTCGCTCTGGCCTCGCGAAGATCGCGCTCCGGGTCGTCGTCGATCGCCGCCCCGATCTGGTTGCGCCCCGTGCAGTCTCACCACCGGCCGACCCTCTCGGGGCATTTCGGGCCACCCTGGAGCGTTCGCAGCGCCGCCGGCGGCGGTCTGCCTCGTTTCCCGCATGCGTCTTGGTAGATTTGGACGAACTTCGGCGGGTCGCCCTCCTTGCGATCCGGCCTACCCCTAACCTCGCGCCGGGCCCGCACCCCTTTGCGCCCCGGGGGTGGCAGCGGGAGTCTGGGGATTCGCTTCCGCCTTCATTTCGATTTCACACTCACCCTTTCGCACCCGGTTTCGCCTCGCGCCGTCGGTCCCCGCGCGCAGCGGTGCTCGCGCTCGACAGGCCGCCCGTGCACCTCCGCCACGGTAGGTGTGCCTGGGTATCGTTGTGGGCTCGGCGCTATGGTCGCTTGTCCTTGCGCGAACCATCGCAAGGGGGTGCACGGGCGGATCGCGACTTCTTGGCTTCGGTTCGTAGCTGTTGCGCCAATCCGTGTCGCCCGCCTCGGGAGCTGTGGTTCGGCACACTCCCCGGCTAAGGTAGTTTCGAACGATCGCTCACGGAGGCGCCCGGCATGTCCGATCCGCGCGAGCCGATGGACGCTCAGGTGAAGCAGCTTTTCGATCTCATGCGCGCCACGCGGCCGTCGCAGCGTGTGCTCGAAGCCGGAGCCATGCGCGCGGAGACGGCAGCCTTGTCCGCCCTGCTCAATGCGAACGCCCCGGCTGTCGAGCGTGAAGACGAGCTGCGGATCCCAGGCCCGAAGGGGCAACCCTTGCGAGTCCGCGTCTTTTTTCCTCCCGGCACCGGAGCAAAGAAGCCCGTGCTCGTCTACCTCCACGGCGGCGGCTGGGTGATCCTTTCTCCTGAGACTCATGCGAAGCTCACGAAGCAACTTTGCGTCTCCGCGGGTGTCGTGGTGGTCAGCGTCGACTATCGGCTCGCGCCGGAGCATCCCTACCCCGCAGCGCTCGACGACTGCGTGGCGGCGTTCCGTTGGGTACGTGAAAACGCGGCGCGCGTCGGCGGGGACGGTCGGCGCATCTTCCTGGGCGGCGACTCCGCCGGAGGCAATCTCACCGCTGCTACGACCTTGCGGCTCCTCGCTATTGCCGAGAGACCACCCACTGCCAACCTCATGATCTGCCCGGTAACGGACCTCGACCTTGCGCTCGACTCGCCGTCGGCGCGCAAGTTCGGACCCGGGGATCTCGTTCTGGACGACGCAATGATGAGATTTTTCTGCGAGTCGTACGCGCCGCGGGCGACCTGGGCGAACCCGTTTGTCTCGCCGCTGCGTGGCGACCTTTCGAAGTTCCCGCCGACCTGCGTGCTCGTAGGAACGATCGACCCGCTCTATGACGACGGGGTTGCGTTCGCGCAAAGGCTGTTGGGTTCTGGGGTGAAAACTACGATCTTGAGCTATCCAGGCATGCCCCACGACTTCATGCTCTTTCCGGGCCTCGACGCTGGAACAAAATCGATCGAAGAGATGGCCGGGTTCCTGCGCGCGCACCAGCAGTGAGGTCTAGGCCAGTCCCATCCGCTTCGCGATGATCACCTTCATGATCTCGTTGGTGCCGGCATAGATCGACTGCACGGCTGCGTCCTCATAGTCCGTTGCGACAGGGTACTCGTGCATGAAGCCGTAGCCACCGTGCAGCTGGAGGCACTCGCTGGTCAGTCGCTTCTGCAGGTCCGTGCTCCACCATTTCGCCATGGAAACCTCGGAGACGATTTCCTCGCCGCGCACATGGGCGGCGAGCAGGCGATCGACGAACGCCTGACCCACCTCGACCTCAGTTGCGAGCTCCGCCAGTTTGAACTGCGTGTTCTGGAATGCGGCGATCGGCTTGCCAAACGCGCGGCGTTCGCGCACGTAGACAATCGTGTCCTCGAGCGTGCGCCGGCAGGACGCGATGGAGGCGACGCCGATGCAAAGACGCTCCTGCTGAAGCTTCTCCATCAACATGCGGAAGCCCTGGCCCTCGCGACCGAGCAGGTTGGAGACCGGAACTCTGCAGTCCTGGAAGAAAAGCTCGCTCGTATCCTGTCCCTTGAGACCGACCTTGTCGAGCTTGCGCCCACGCACGAAGCCCTTGGTCGCTGCCTCGACCAGGATGAGGCTGATTCCCCGATGCGCGGGCTGTGCGTCGGGGTTCGTCTTCGCGACGACGATGAAGAGATCGCCGATCTGCCCGTTCGAGATGAACGTCTTCGACCCGTTGAGCACGTAGTGCTCACCGTCCCGGAGCGCCTTCGTCTGCACGTTCGCGAGGTCTGATCCCGTCCCAGGCTCCGTCATCGCGATCCCGAGGAGGATTGTGCCTGCGATGGCTCCCGGCAGGTATCTCTGCTTCTGATCGTCATTTCCGTAGGTCGTGATGTAAGGCATGCAGATGTCAGAGTGGAGTGAAACCATCAGGGCATGGGCGCGTAGGCGCGCAAGTTCCTCCATGACAATCGCATCGTAAAGAAAGTCAGCCCCAGCGCCGCCATACCCTTCGGGTTGGTTGGCGCCGAGGAATCCCTCTTCACCGCAGCGCCGCCACGTCTCGCGGTCGGACATTCCTCGGGTGTTCCATCCGGCGATCTTGGGCTCAATCTCCTTCTCGGCGAAGCGTCGAAACTGAGCGCGGAAGAGCTCGTGTTCTTGGCTGAAGATGTCGCGTCGCATCATGTCGTCTCCTTCGTCTGCATAAACGAGCCCTCAGCGACTACGACGCGCGGCGCCGCCGCGGAGTTCGGCAAGCGCTTCGGCGATGCGCGCGAGAGCGTCGTCCACGTCTGCTCGATCGACGTCGAGATGAGTCACGGCGCGGAGGGTCCCGGGTGCGATCGGATCGATCAAGAGCTTTCGCGAGCGGGTTGCGTGCGCGAAGTGTCCGACGTCGTCGAATTCGAAAAGCACCATGTTCGTATCGGGCTCGCCGCGGACCTTGAGCCCGAGTTCTCGAAGTCCGGCCGAGAGCCGACGCGCATGGGCATGATCCTCAGCCAGACGCGTCACGTGGTGATCAAGGGCGTAGAGGCCTGCGGCGGCCAGAATGCCGGCCTGGCGCATGCCACCGCCCAGCATTTTTCGAAATCGATGCATGCGATCGACGATCTCAGCGCTGCTGCTGACTACGGAGCCTACCGGTGCCCCGAGACCCTTGGAGAGACAACAAGAGACTGAGTCGAAGGGCTCCGCCCAGGTGGCGGCGGGAATGCCCGTCGCCACGACCGCATTCCACAGGCGCGCACCGTCGAGGTGCAAGCGCAGGTCGCACTCGCGCGCGGCCTGCGCCACGCCGCGAATGCGTTCGAGCGCGAACACGCGGCCACCCGACACGGTGTGCGTGTTCTCCACCGCCACAAGGGTGGTTGGGGCGTAGTGGTGATCGCGCGGATGGAGAGCAACGCGCACATCATCGCCGTCAAAGAACCCCCCCACGCCGAGACTAGAAATCTGTACACCGGAAAGAGCCGCCGCCGCTCCAGACTCGTACAGCAAGACGTGCGCGTGCTCTCCGGCCAGGACGACGTCGCCGTGCCGGGTCTGTGCCCGGATGGCAAGCTGGTTCGCCATCGTGCCCGAGGGCACGAAGAGCGCCGCTTCCTTGCCGAGCAGCCGAGCGATCCGCTCTTGAAGGAGGTTTACGCTGGGATCCTCGCCATACACGTCGTCTCCCACTTCGGCTTGGGCCATCACCTCACGCATGGGTGAGGTGGGACGGGTAACCGTGTCGCTGCGCAAGTCGATGGTCTTCATGCTGGCAACGAGGATATCGGTTGTTCCATTCCAGCCCAATGCGCCCGCCAAGGACTTCTGGTCCATGGTGCCCTACGACCCCGCTCCGAGCTAGAGAGCAACCGGTCGCTCCCGCGTAAGAATCACAAGCGCGTCAAGCTGATCCGTGCCCTCGCAGGGGTGAATCTCAAGAGCGCAGTCTCAGTCGCGATAACCGCGGCGAAACAGTCGATCTGCCGGGGTTGTTTCCAGTACTTCAACTGCGCGCGCAAGGGCTCTGTTCGCGCCGAGCGCGCGTTCCAGGCCGGTGTTGCAGGCGGTGATCGCCTGTTCGAGCGCTTCGACCGGACGAGGGCGACGACCGCTACTGCCGGCGATCAGCACATTGGCGAGGTAGTGAAGCTCTTCGATGCGCTGGAAGAAGAGCTCGGGCTTCTGCGGCCGCAGCTCCGCCAGCGCCGCCTGCAGCAGCAGCACCGGTCGCTCCACCGCCGTCGGCGACGAGCGCTCGGCCGGCGCGCGCCTGCCGCGCTCCTTCACCGCCGCGGGCCCCGCCGGGAGAGCAGCCAACGGCTGCTGACGGCTCTGCCCGCTCACAACCGCTTCCTCGAGCAGTTGCACGAGCTTGCTCACGTCGGCCGGGGGCCCGGCCAGCTCCGTGCCGCTCGCTCGCGCCGCGCTCTCGGCCGGCCGCGCGGGCTTCCCGCTCGCCAGGGCACCAAAGTAGGCCTTAGTCATGGGGTCGCGTATCTCGAGCTGTTCGCCGCGCCGCGCCAGCTCGAGAAAGCTGCGTGCATCCGCCGGCGCGACGAAGCCCTGGGCCGCGCGACGATCCTCGCGCTCGCCCGCCACGTCGCTCTCCAGCATCTCTTCCGACGTCAGCACCTCGTACAACCCACCTTGCTCTTCGATGTACTCCGAGCTGAGCGCGCAGCACCGCTCCAGGATCGCGCGCAGCGTCTCGTGATGGTCGCGATCGAGCGCGAGCAGCGCGGCCCAGACCACATCCCAATGCACCGGATCGCGCGCCAACAGGCGAAACTCTTCCCACTCTTCGAACAGCGGCGCCTCCAAGGCCCGTTCGAGGCGTTGGAGCTCTTCGCTCGGTTCGGTGACGCCCCGCCATAGCGCATCCGTGTCCACCACCAGCACCAAGCGATGGACCGCGAGCGTGAGCAGGTCGCGTGGCAACGCGCACAACTGTTCGATGAGGAAGCCCTCGCCGCTCTCGAACATGATCTCGAGCCAGAGCGCGAAGCGTTCGGGTCGGAACTGCTCGTCTTCGCCCGGGGCCGCGGCGCGCCAGAGATCCTGGTCGAACACGCCCTGCAACTGCTCGCTGCTGGCCAGTGCCACCAGCTCGCCGGCGTCTTCGAGACCGACGCGATCGATCAGCCTACCGAGCACCGGTGCGGGCAGCTCGCGCACCGCGGCCACCAGCTCGGGCTGATCCAAGATCCGCATGAGCAGCCGAGTCGGCGACGCGGGCTGCGTACGGACGAACGAGGTCATACGAACGTCCTTCGCGCCTGTGCTGAAGCCCACTATCGAGGTTGGACCAGATCCTTTCCAGCTTCTGTTTTCTGGTCCAATTCGCTATAATTATTTCGAGAATCGAATCTGCGCGGCACGACGTTCGAAGCCCGCGCCTCTCGCCGCGGCAGTCTGCCATAGCGCCATCTCTGGCGGTGGCTCCGTGTCAGGAAGGCATGAGCGTGTCCCGCCCGCGGGCGCTCAAAGCGGGGTCGTGCGGAGCTCGGCATAGACGCCAAAGTGGTCACTCGGCCACACGCCGTTTTGCGGCAGGTCGCATACGACGCGGCAGGTTTCCAGGAGACCGATCCCATCCCGTTTCGGGAAGCCCGTGAAGATGTAGTCGATGCGACGGTCCGGCTCGAGGTTCGCACGCGCGTAGGAGTTGCGGTTGCACCAGGTCATGCCTGCCTCCAGGTCGGCGCGCCGCGCACCGGCGACGCGCCAAGAATCGTGGAAGTAGACGCTGCGCCCGCCGCGTGACTCGAGTCCTGTCAAGAATCGGATCTCCGACGAGTCGGGCTCCGCATTGAAGTCACCGACCAGGAGTGGAGGGAATCCCCCCTTCGGGCACCGCTCGAGAACCAGGTCGGCCAACGCGACCACCTGGCGCTCCCGGATCTCACCGTGTTGGAACTTCCAGTTGAGGTGCGTGCAGGTGAACAAGACGGGACCGACGGGTGCATCGATTGTCACGCAGAGGGCCGAGCGGCGTTCCCCGTCCTCGCCGTGGGGGAGCGGGATCGATTGGCGTTCAAGGATCGGCCAGCGGCTCGCGACGGAGTTGCCGAACTCGAGACGCTGGTCCTGCCAAAAGCGCATCGCAGGCGCGAACGCGAGGTGGTAGCCAGCGTCTCGCAGAAGTTCCGCGGCGAGGTCACGCCCGGGGCCGCACAGGACCTCTTGGAAGCCGATCAGATCGGGGTTCAGGCTTTGAATCCACTCCCGCAGGAGCTTCGCCCGCTCCGGCCACGGGCCCATGTCGTGCCAGAGATTCTGGCTGAGCACGGAGAGCGTCATCGAAGAAAGATCCTCCATTGGGCGGGCGCCGACGTCATACTCGCCCCACGATCTGCGGCTCGACTGCCAAGCGGCGCGTGCGCGCCAGGGAGGATCGTATGGATCTCGGTCTCGCGGGCAAGGGTGTAGTCGTCACGGGTGGGAGCAAGGGAATCGGACGATCGGTGGCCCTCGCGTTCGCGCGCGAGGGCGCGCATATCGCGATCTGTGCCCGTGGCGCAGAGCCTCTCGAGAGAACCGCGTCTGAGCTCTCTGCACTCGGCGCCAAAGTGCACGCCTTGACGTGCGATGTCTCCGACAAGGCTTCGTTGGAGAGCTTTCTCGATCGCGCGCGAGACGCGCTCGGACGTCTGCACGTGCTCGTCAACAACGCTTCGGGCTTCGGCGTGATGGACAACGAGCAGGGCTGGGAGCAAGGATTCAAGGTGGACATGATGGCGACGGTTCGGGCCACCTGGCGGGTGGCTCCCTGGATGGCCGAGGCCGGGGGTGGCGCCATCGTCAACATCTCGTCGATTTCCGGCCTCGAAGCCGGAATCACCGTGCCCTACGGTGCAGTAAAGGCTGCCGTGATCAGTCACGCCAAGTCGATGGCGCGCACCCTTGCGGGAAAAAATATTCGGGTGAACGCGATCGCGCCCGGCGCCATCGAGTTTCCGGGAGGAAGCTGGCTTGCGATCAAGAGCATGAATCCCAAGATGTACGAAGCGACCGTGAAGGGAATCCCGTTCAAGCGCCTCGGTACCCCAGAGGAGGTGGCGAGCGCGGCGGTCTTTCTGGCGTCCGACGCCGCCAGCTGGATCACCGGTCACACGCTCGTCGTAGACGGAGGGCAGATTCTGTAAGGGCGAAGGGGCCCTCGAGACTCATTGACGGTCCCTCAAAATCGACGCTACCGTCGACTTTATGCCGCGTGGTCGACCTCCCCTCCGTACCGGCAAGCGCGAGCTCACGAAAGCCCGCAACCGTGCGCACCTGCTGGAGTCCGCGCGCAAGGTCTTTGCGGAACGCGACTTCGAAGGCACCTCGGTCCGTGACATCGTGCGCGCGAGTGGGCTCTCGGTCGGGACATTCTACGAATACTTCCGGAGCCGGGAGGAGATCTTCGCTGCCGTGGCCGCCGAGGCCGCGGCGGGTTTGAGGCGCCGGCTGCGCCAGGTACGACGCGATCGCAGCTTTCCCTTCGAGGAGAGGATCCATCGGGCCTACTTGGCCTATTTCGGGTTTGTGACCGAGGAGCGTCCCCTGTGCGCGGTGCTCGAGCACCAACTCTGGCAACTCCAACACGACGCACAGGTCCCCGAGGCTGCACTCGCGATTCGCGAACTTCGCGAAGATCTGCTTCCAGATCTTCCTGCCGGGACTGGCCCGTCGGAGGCCAATGCGCTGGCCGCCGCGATGGTCGGCTCGGCCCTCCTGGTCGGCCGGCAAATGCTGTCCCGACGCGACCTGACACCCGCCGAGGCGGCTCGCTTCTGTACTCAGTTTGCCCTCCATGGTCTCAAGGGGGTGGCCACCTCGCGAAGGAGAACGGGATGAAGCACTTCCTCTTCCACCTGATGCCGTACCGAGAGTTGCCCCACGACTTTGAGAAAACGCATGAATCCGCGTGGGTATGGGCGCCCAACTCGCTCTTTGACCCGGAGAGAGCGCACGGCTACTACAACGAATACATCGATCAGCTTGCCGAAGCCGAGCCTCTCGGCTTCGATGGCGTGTGCGTAAATGAGCACCACCAGAACGTGTATGGGCTCATGCCCTCGCCAAATCTGATTGCGTCCATGCTGGTGATGCGGACGCGGCGCATCAAGATCGCGGTGGTTGGGAATGCCCTTCCTCTTTACAACCCGCCGACCCGTGTGGCCGAGGAGATCGCAATGCTCGACGTGATCTCCGGCGGTCGAATCATCTCCGGGCAGGTGATCGGTGGCGGGCCCGAGTACTTCTCCTTCTCGATCAACCCCACCGAGGCTCGGACGCGTTTCGCAGAAGCCCATGAGATCATCATGCGTGCCTGGACTCAACCCGGCCCCTTCGAGTTCTATGGGGAGCACTACAAGCTGCGCTACGTGAACGTGTTCCCGCGGCCCCTGCAAAAGCCACATCCACCGATTTGGATTCCCGGTGCGGGCTCCCTCGAAACCATGGAGTTCGTGGCGAAGCGTCGCTACGCCTACATGGGCATTCCCTACTTCCACATCGACTTCTTCAAGAAAAATTACGCGCTTTTCCGCGAGTGCTGCGAGAAGGAGGGCTACCAGGCGCATCCCGAGCAGATGGGTCTTTTGATGCCCATCTATGTTGCCGAGACGGACGCCAAGGCTCGCCGCGAGTTTGAAGAGCACTTCTGGTATTTCAAGAACAAACTGATCCCCGGGCTCACGCTCTCCCCACCGGGTTACACCTCAGTCAAATCGGCACTCCGCATATACAAGTCGCTGAAAGATGGCAAGACCTTCATCAACGGCTGCGAGAGCTGGGAAGATGTCGAGAAGGGCTGCTTTGCAATCGTAGGAAGTCCCGAAACGGTGGCAGAGAAGATCGTTGAGCACGCTTCGGAGATTGGTTGCGGGAACATGCTTGGTTTGTTCCAGCTGGGCAGCATGCCCTCCGCGCAGGCGCGGGAGAACGCTCGACGCTACGCGGAAGCGGTGATGCCGCGGGTCAACAAGGAACTTCCCACCACCATCCGACCGATGCCCGCTGCAACGCCGTTCCCGGACGAGCGGAAGTAGAGGAACGCGAGGAGCCCGATGCAGAATACAACGACGACAATCCGCGTGCTCGGTCGAGAAATCCATGAAATCCGTGGCGGTGAGGGGAGACCCTTGCTTTATCTGCACAGCGCGATGGGCGAGGCAATCTGGCTCCCCCATCTCTCGGCCCTCGCCCAAGGACGTGAGTTGCACGCGCCGGCGCATCCCGGATTCTTGAGCTCGGCGGGCATTGAGCAAGTCCGCGATATCGAGGACATGGTCGAACACTACTACTCCTACCTCGACGTGATGGGCTGGGAGTCAGTCGATGTGATCGGGCTCTCGCTCGGGGGCTGGATCGCGGCGGAACTCGCGGCTCGCTTTCCGCACCGCGTCTCGAAGCTCGTGCTCGCAAGCGCCTGCGGTATCTGGGTGAGGGAGAAGCCAATCGCTGACATTTTCGCGATCGACACGCGATTTCCTGACCGGCTGCGGAACCTGTTCTTCCACGACCCGAATTGTCCCGCGGCCCAGTCGATGGTGATGCCAGGGAACGTCGAGTTGCCAGACGAGATGCTGATCAACATCATGAACGCCTTCGCCGCGACCGCAAAGATCGGATGGAATCCGCTTCTTCACGACCCCCGACTCGAAGGCATCTTGCATCGCGTCAGCGCGCAGACTCTGTGCCTTTGGGGTGCGAACGATCGGGTGGTACCGCTCGAATACGGCGAGAAGTACGCGAAGCTGATTCCGGGGGCGCGCCTTCAGGTGATTCCGGCGTGTGGCCACTTGGCTCCGCTTGAGAATCCCCTGGCGTGGCTCGCGGCGGTCAAGGGCTTCCTCGGCTAGCGCGGGAACGTGACCCTTCCGCTCCGCGCCGGGGTCGCACGCGTCGAGCTTCCGACTCCCGTCGGGCTGCCCATGATGGGGTACGGGGCTCGCGTCGGTGCGGCGACCGCTCTCCATGATCCGCTCTTCGCGCGGGCCCTCTACTTGGCCGGGCGGTCCGATTGTCTCCTTGTAGTTCTTGATTTGTGTCTGCTCGCCCCCGCACAGGCGTCTGCGTTGCGCGAGCGTTTGGCCGCGCGCACCGGGATGGCGTCCCAACGCATCGCGATCGCGTGCACGCACACACATTCGGGTCCGGAGACTGGTCTGAGCGAGACTCTGAACGGCCGACCATCCCCGGACTCTGTGAGCCGGCTACTCGACGCGGCGCAGCGAGCGGGTGAGGAGGCCGTGGCCGGTGCGGCACCGGCGCGACTCGGCGCGGGACGCGGCGAATCGCGGATCGGGCGGAACCGCCAACGGGTGGACGGGCCCGTTGACCGCGAGATTTGCATCCTGCGGGTGGATCGTGAGTCTGGGACCCCGCTCGCGATCCTCTACCTCCATGGATGTCACCCGACGGTTCTCGGACACGACAACCTCGCCTACTCGGCGGACTGGCCGGGCGCTGCATCGCGGCGGATCGAAGCGGAAATGCCAGGTACACTCGCCATCTTCGCATTGGGTGCGCATGGCGACATCGATCCGCGTACGCGGGGCCTTCAGGACGTGGCGCTCGAGGGCCGAAGCATTGGTGTGGGCTTCGATGAAATGGAGCGACTCGGGGACGAGATCGGCACGGCCGTCGCCCAGACGGCCGCACGGATCACCACCACCGCGGTGGCCGAAATCGGTGGGGCAGCGCGATCGATCCGTCTCCTCGCCCATCCCGGCGCGAAATCCGAGGCACAGCGCAAGCAGCAACTCGCGGCAAGCCGGTCGGCGGCGCTGCGCACTCTCGGCCTCGACCCCGCGACCCGGATTCGATCGCAAGATCTCTTTCGGCTCGCCTACGACCGAACACAGACGCTGCCGCTGGACGAGAGGCGCGCGCGGGTGGCCCAGGTGCGCCTCGCCCTTCGAGACCGTCAGGCCGCCTGGTACGCGGGGGGCCTCGCAGCCGACGTCGAGGCCCAGGTGCTACGGCTCGGTCCCTTGTGGCTCCTTGCGCTTCCCTTTGAGCCGACATGCGACGTGGGATTCGATTGGAAGGAGCGCGTCGGGGCGATTCGCGGCGACGCACCGGCGGGCATCCTCGCAATCGCAAACGGCTGGCTGCGTTACTTGCCTCACCGGCGGGACTTTTCAGATTCAGGCGCAACTCAGGGCTACGAGGTGCTGAGCTCCACCTTCCAGGCAGACGCCGCAGAAAGACTCCTCGCTGCCGGAGAGGAGCTCGCGTTCGCGTTGCAGCGGGAGACCTCGGGGTCGCAGGGGTAGCCTCCCTGTGCCTCGCCTCCTCCCAGCGGCGCCACCGACGGTCGCCTTGAGCTCAGCGTCGACCCCTCCAGTTGCGATCTTCCCACTCCTCGAGCGTCTGCGGCCAGTCCGCCTTGAGAAGCCGCGAGAGCGCGCGATCGGCCAGCATGCGCCCTCCGTTTTGGCAGCGGGCACAATAGTTCGTTTCGTTTTCTGCGTGCGCGATGCGCTGAACCGGCGCGCCGCATTCCCGGCAGGGTTTGCGGTATCGGCCATGTACAGCCATACCGGGTCGGAAGGCCGTGACTTTCTCGGGGAAGCGTTCCGCCGCTTCTCGCCGCAGCCGGTCTGTCCACTCCGACAGGGTAAGGCGCGTCGCTTCAAAGAGGCGGGTGATCTCGGCGTCGTTCAGGCGCCGGGTAAGCTTGACCGGAGAAAGGCGGGCGCGGTGCAGGATCTCGTCGGAGTACGCGTTCCCAATGCCGCCGAATGCGTGCGGGTCGGTGAGCGCTCGCTTTAGGGTGTGATTCTCCTTGAGCAGTGCGCGGCGAAAGTCCTCGACGGAGGCGTTGAGGACTTCAAGGCCACCGGGATCGTGAGCTCGCAAGGACTCCCTGCCTCGCACCACGTGGAGCGTGGCACGCTTCTTGGTACCGGCTTCCGTGACCTGCAAGCTCCCGGAAGAAAAGTCGAAGACCGCAAGGCAGATCTTGCCCGGCGGTTTGGCGCCGCGAGGTTTCCAACGAAAACGTCCGGCGATCATGAGATGAATCACCAGAAAGAGTTGTTGCTCAAATTCGATCACCACTCGTTTGCCGAGTCGATGCACGTCTACGACGCGACAGCCTTCCACGACTGAGAGCGGCGGGTCGACGGAGCGCAAGAACGCCACGCCAAGGACGCGCGCCCGCTCAAGCACTGCGCCGCGTAGTCGCGCCAGGAGAGCCTCGCAGTAGAAGGTGAGATCGGGGAGCTCGGGCACGAGGTGACCGTGGCTAGAGCATCGAGGCGTCGGTGTCGAGACCGAGGAGGACGCGGCCCGCAAGCTCCAGAGTGGCGGGAGCCACGGCCATGTGCTGCGTGACGACATGTACGTCGCGGAAGTAACGCTGCAGCGGGCTCGTCTCGTAGATGGAGCTGCTTCCCGCAGCTTGGTACATCTGATCCACCGCCTTCGCCGCGCTCAACGTTGCGTGGGTCGCTGCGAGCCGGACCCGCGCCCGCAAGCCTAGGGGCACTTCCGCGCGCTGGCGCGCGCATTCATACGCACCGTCCACGATTTCGAGCAGATACGATCGAGCCGAACTGACTCGCGCTTCCGCACGCGCAATCTCCGCTTGCACCGTGGGCCGTTCGGCAAGGATGCGCGCGCTCCCCGTAGGCCGCTTGGAGACCGCGAGCTGTACGAACTCGTCGATGGCTGCGCGGGCCAGGCCAAGGGCCACAGCACACACGCCGATGGCCAGCAGACCGAAGATGGGAAAGTGGTAGAGCGGACCCGTCTCCTGTGGGCGATCGGTCAGGAGAGAAACGGAGCGCTCCTTTGGGACAAACAGGTCCCGGACCTCGATGTCGTGGCTCCCGGTGCCGCACAGTCCGACCACCCTCCAGGTGTCATGGACGTGCGCCTCGGCAGCCGGGAAGATCATCATTCGTGAGTCCGGGTTTCCGCGCTTGGGGGAGCGCGAGACACCATTGTCTTCGACGGCGCATCCACCCATCAGCCACGCACAATGTTGGCAGCCACTCGCAAAGGCCCAGCGGCCTGTCACGCGGTAGCCGCCCGGTACGACGACCGCCCGGCCGGCTGGAGCGAACACTCCGCCGGCCACCGCCTCGGGCGCACGGGCGAAGATCTCGTGGGCTGCCGCCTTGTTCAGCCATCCTGCGACGAGCCCGCTTGTTGCCCCGATCATCACGCACCACGCCGCAGCCGCATCCCCAAGCGCGAGCTCCTCGATCACGCGAATGAGCGTTGTCGGCGGTGCCTCTTCGCCCTGGAGAGATCGGGGGACACACAGCGCGAAAAGACCTGTCGCGGCGAGTTCCGCTACGACATCCAGAGGGAGCCGCCGCTCGCGCTCGATCCGCTGAGAGAGGGTGCGCAGGCGGGGTACCAAGGCCTGTGCCGCATGGAGCGGGTCGGACGCGGTTGCCGCGGCCGAGCTCATTCCCCATCCAGGCGCTGGAGTTCGGGCATGACCTGCTTGGCGAAAAGGCGTGCGTTGCGCTCCGCCTCTTCCGCCGGCATGCCGGCATAGGAAAAGACGCCAACGAAGGTGTCGCAACCTACACGCGCACGGATCTCTTTCACCTTGTGAAAGCATTGCTCCGGCGTGCCCCAGACCTGCAGGTTCAAGAAGAAGTCGGTGACTCCGTCTGGGCCATGGCGAGCTACCGCATCCGACATTCTTCCGTAGAACTCGTAGCCTTTTTCGCGCGCAAAATGACCGCCGCCGAGCTCGTAGTGGCGCAGGACCGTTCGCCAGTAGGTGCCGATCCAGCGCTCCGCCTGCTCCCGAGCGCGACTCTCGTCTTCGTCGCAGAATGTCCAGCCAGCCGCGATGGTGGGCGGTGCGCTGTCGCCATTGAGCTGGCGGTAGAGCGTGCGGTACTCCGTGAGCTCCGCCGCGGTGGTCTCCCACGGCTTCTGCGGGATGATGAGGATGCCGACGCCGAGTTCCGCCATGATCCGGACCGATTCCGGCGAGACTGCAGCCGCATAGGTTCGACCCCGGAACGATCGGAAGGGCGCGGGGCGCAAGGGTTTCCGCGTCTGCTGGACAAACTTGCCGCTGGACTCACAAAACCCCTTCTCGAGACCCCGCAGGATCATCTCCGCCGACTCCACGAAGCGCTCGCGCGACTCGCTCATCGATACGCGAAAGCCCTCAAACTCAACCCGACCGGCGCCACGCCCGATTCCAAGCAGCAAGCGGCCGCCGGACAGGTTGTCGAGCAGCGCGACCTGCTCTGCGACCCGCAGCGGATCGTGCCAGGGCAGTACGACGACCATGGAGCCAAGCCGCACGCGTTGGGTACGCCCGGCGAGGTAGGACAGAAGCTGGAGGACGTCAGGCACCATCGTGTAGTCGGTGAAATGGTGCTCGACGCTCCAGATCGAGTCGAAGCCGAGGGGCTCAGCGAGGTCGGCGAGGCGGAGCTCATCCAAGTAGACGTCGCGATCGGGTCGCGCGTCACCGGGATTCTGGAAGATCACCGCCATCCCGACCTTCATGCCGGCCTCCCCCGCTTTGCTTCGCTCATCCTACCTGATGTTCAGCGGCGGGTGCGAAAAAGCCCCGAGCGTCGCAAGCGGTGAGAGGATGCCGGGAAGCACTTGCGCCTTGCTTCCGGCCAGCGCGACCGTGGGCCGCGAGAGCGGCCTGATCTCAGGTTCCTCGAACCCCTGCGTACCCGTTAGGATGTTTCTGCGGCGGGCGCACCTGCCCGCGACGGAGTCAACGCGATGCGAATCGGGTGTGTCCCCGAGAGTTTGCTGGAATGGATCGGACTGCGCACCGGCAGGGTTCCGACACCGCTGCTCGAGAGCCTCGGCGGGCTTCTCGTCACGCGGCAACTCATGGCCGGGGCGAAGCTCGGGATTTTTGCGGCCGCGTAGCCAAAACGGCGGAGGGCGCGGCTTTATCTTTGCGTGGATGGGGCGTCCGCCCTCGAGGCTGCGGGCTACTCGACGGTGGCCGTGAGCAGGAGGAGTCTCTCGTCCTCACGCTGCGAAGATCCGGCGGAAGCGGCAAAGGCCGCGCTTCGCGTCTCCGCATCCTGTGTCAGACCACCGATGGCCAGCGTCTTCCCTGGCTCCGCCACGACCGTTGTGGCAGACGTCGAAGAAGCCACGCGGCCACCGGCGTGGAGCCGAGAATCGATGGCTCGCAGCTCCAGCTGGATGCGGCCGTCGGCGAGGATGCTCGGTTGGGCCTCAAAGCCCGATTCCGCCGAGACGAACGTCGTCGCGCGGGTAACGATCGGGCCGGACCCCCCTTGTTGAACGCGTCGCGTCGTGAGGGGTACCGACTGGCCGGTCATGATGCTCGCACTCTGGCCTTCCAAGATGCGGACCTCACCCCCGAGATCGCTCTCCCGCGCGCCCGCCTTGGCCGCCCCCTGGATCCCGACCCCGTTGCCCTCGCCCGGCCAGGCGAGATTGCCTACGCGCAGCGGACCGGCCTCGCCGCTCCACACGACATGGATGCCTTGGGCTTCGAGATCCTGCAAGCGACGCGACTCGTAGCGCAGGACCACCGCGCGTGGCGGACGATCCGCCCTCAAAAGCAGCTGGAGGGCCGCGGCTACTCCCGCACTCGAGCCCGCGAGCACCAACGTGTTGCTTCCGCCATCGGCTTCGACGGACCCTTCTCCCGCCATCGCGGTTTGCGCGAGCGGGAGAAGCTCTTCGGCAGTGCGATGCTGGACCTTGTAGACCCGGACGACCTCCGCGGCCCGCACCGGAAGTGCCAGAAAGCAAAGCAAGAGCGTAAGTCCGATGCCGCGAATCCCTCGCACCCGAAGCTCCTTTGGGGAGTTGCAGCGCCCGCGCAGCGCAACCTCGAGAGCGTCCTAGGCTCGTTGGAAGAGATCTACAGCGCGCACGTCGAGGGTCGCTGGACGCGCGCGGTTTCGCGCCCAGTCGCGGAGCTCCTTGATGCGCTCCTCATACGTATCGTAGAGCGGAACGGTCTCCTGGATCGCGTTGGACAGATCAGCAGCGGCGAGGTCACGACCCTCCGAGAACGCTGTGTAGAGCCCAGCGATCACGACCTGCTCGAGCTCCGCGCCGGAAAGACGCTCCGCCTCGGCCGCGAGATCGTCCAACGGGAACTGCTGAGGATCACGGCCGCGCTTTCGTAGATGGATGGCCAGGATCTCGACTCGCTCGGCTGGGCTCGGCAGGTCCACGAAGAAAAGCTCGTCGAAGCGCCCACGCCGCAGCAGCTCGGGTGGGAGACTCGCGACGTCGTTGGCCGTCGCGACGACAAAGACAGGAGACTGTTTCTCGGAGAGCCAGGTGAGGAATGCACCGAAGACGCGTGTGGTCCGCGGATCTGCGGCAGAGGCCGCGAAGCCTTTCTCGATTTCGTCAATCCAGAGGACTGCGGGTGCAAGGGATTCAGCGACCGCGACAGCCTCTCGGACCGTCGCTTCGACGCTGCGCTCTCGACTGCCAAACGCGGCGGCGAGGTCGAGTCGGAGCAGCGGAAACTGCCACTCGCGTGCAACCGCCTTGGCGCAGAGGGACTTGCCGCAGCCTTGAACGCCTAGAAGAAGCAGGCCTCGCGGCGTCGGAAGACCGAACTGTTCTGCCTCCTCCGCGAATGCGCGGCGTCGCTCCCGCAGCCAGCGCTTCAGCTCGGAGAGGCCGCCCACGTCTTCGAGGGAGAGGTCCGCATCATGAAAGGAGAGGGCCGGTGTGCGACGGAGAGCCTGGCGCTTCTCGCGCACGATCCAGGCCACCGCCGAGCTATCGAGCGCTCCTGCCCGTGCGCACGCCTTCCGGAAGACTCGCATCGCCTCCCCGGACGTAAGGCCCAGCGCCGCCCGTGCAGCCGCCGAAAGAGCTGCGTTTTCCGCCGCCGTCACCGGCCCGTCGCCCGCCGCGTCCCGGAGTTTCCGGAAGACGGGCTCGAGCTCTTGGGCGCGGGGAAGCGGTAGCTCTACGAACGCTGCTTCGCGCCCCAACTCCGTCGAGAACTCCAGACCAGGCCCGACCCCGACCACACATTGGCGCCGCTTGGCGAGAAGCGGCAAGAGATCGCGCAGACGGCGCGCGGCAATGTCGCCCTGTGCACTGCGCTGCGGATCAAGTAACGCGATAAGCGCAGGTTCGCTCACCGATTCAATCGCCTGGAGCCCTTCATCCAGCGACCCGGCGCCGTTGCCTTCGTCACCCAGACCGGAGGCGATGGACCACACGATGAGCCTGCGTTCGCAGGCCGCCGCCACGCGCTCGAGCATACGGAGCGCACGCTCTTCCTCGAAAGTGTCGAGGATGATGAGACGCCAGCCCGTGCGGACGAGGAGGGCGAGCTCCTCGGCCGGATCCATCGCGCGTGTGCTCACCCGCAGTCCGCCGTCACGCGGATCACCTCTTCGAAGGGAGTGATGCCCTCGGCCAGCTTGCGGAGCGCGCCATCGCGCAGCGTCTCCATGCCCTCCAGGCGACCTGCGTGCGCGATCTCTGTAGCTCCTTTTTCCTCATTGATGAGCGCTTGGACGCGACGACCGACGTCCAGCATCTCAAAGACACCCGTGCGGCCATAGAGCCCGGTGTGCCGACATTCCACACAGCCCTCGCCGAAGCGTACGCGCAGCCGCTCGCGGCGCTCGACGGGCACCTTGATCCCGAGAGCGGCGACCTGTTGTGGGGAGAGGGTTGTGTCGACGCCGCAATGGGTGCAGATCTTGCGGAGCAAACGCTGTGCGACCACGCCACGCAGCACGCTTGAGAGCAGGAAGCGCTCCACGCCGAGCTCCACCAGACGTGTCACTGCACCGGCTGCGTCCCGCGTGTGCACCGTCGAGAACACCAGGTGACCAGTCAGCGCAGCCTGCACCGCCATGTGCGCGGTCTCGCTGTCGCGGATCTCACCCACCATGATGATGTCGGGGTCCTGGCGCAAGATGGAGCGCAATGCGGAGGCGAAGCTGACATCAATCTGCGGGTTTACCTGCACTTGGCAGAAGCGAGGATCGATCATTTCGATCGGATCCTCGACCGTCGTAATGTTGATCTCGGGGCCAGAGAGGTAGCGGAGGGTCGAATAGAGGGTCGTCGTCTTCCCGGAGCCCGTCGGACCCGTCACCAGGATGAGTCCGGAGGGCGAGGTGATCCAGCGCTCGTAGCGTTCGCGCTCGGCGACGTCGAATCCGAGGTCGTGCAGATCGGCCGCGAGGATACTCGGGTCAAAAACGCGGATCACGACCTTCTCGCCAAAGGCAGTGGCGAGGCTCGACACCCGCAGCTCCACCTCCCTCTCGGCGCGTTGTGTCTTGATGCGGCCGTCCTGAGGCCGCCGGCGCTCGGCGATGTTCATCCGTGCAAGCACCTTGACCCGTGAGGTGATCGCGCCGTGCACGGGGAGCGGAATTACCTCGATGTCGTGGAGGATGCCGTCGATCCGGAAGCGGATCACACCGTCGCCCGTGCGCGGTTCGAGGTGAACATCGGAAGCACGCTGGTCGAAGGCGTAGCCCAGCAGGTAGTCAACCGCCGCGATCACATGCTCGTCATTCTGGGTGGCGAGCTCATCGTTCGAGCGCAATTGCACGAGCTCCACCAGCGCGCCGCCCGGGCTCGGTCCAAGCTTGCGTTCGGCTTGGGAGATGCTCGAGCGGAAGCCGTAGACGCGGTCGATCACTGCCAGCACGTCGCGTTTGGAGGCCACGACGTAGTGGAGCGGCCTTCGGACAAGGCCTTGGAGTGACTCGCGCAGTGCGCTGTCGAAGGGGTCGGCAATCGCGAGGGTAAGGATGTCCCCTTCCTCGCCCACCGGGATCACGACGTGATGGCGGGCGAAGGGACGGGAGAGCGTCTTCGTGATGAGGTCGCTGCGGAGCCTAAGCGGGTCGATCTTCAGATACGCGATGCCGGTCGCCTGTGCCAGGCACTCGGCGATCGCTTCCTCGTCAAGCTTGCGCTGCGGCCGGGCGGGATGCGGGAGCGCTGCAGCCGACACGATCTCGGCCGGCGAGACGTCGTAACGGGCCGCGCTCTGGGAACGTACGGAGCCTACGCGCTCTTTCAGCACGCGGCTGCGCAGCGTGATGGCGCGCGACTTCACGTCCTCCGCGGCGGGGCCAGAGATGAGCTGCTCACGCTGGAGAAGCTCGAGGAGCTCGTCCAGGGAGAGAGCGGTTCGCGGCTCTCCCACCGTTTCGCGCACGCCAGCGCTCTCACGGTCCGTCCCGCTCTTCGCCTCGGCCACGGCGCAGCTCTCCTCTCGCGGCCCATGGGCCGTCCCCGGGGCCTATCGGCCGGACGCCGGGGAATTCTTGACCGGAAGGCCCGTCGCGACTGCCCTCCTAGCGTCCGAGGCGCTCTTCCGAAACCATCCGTGCGGAAAGCCGGGCCCGCCGCGCCAAAGGTCACCCGCGACCCGCCTTCTCCGGCGGATCCCACTCGCGGCGCAAGGCTCTTCGACGCGCAGCAGCGCCGAAAATGGGATGCCGCGCACAATCCCGTGGCGTTCCCCGGGTCCGGAAGGGGAGGCGTGGTGCGGTCACGAGCGACCGAGGGAAGCTCTACTCCGCGTGCGCGCCCCGCTCCGAGAGATCTAGAAGCCTCGCCTTCGGGCGTCGCCGGCCTAGAATTTCAGAACCTCGGTCTCGAGACTCGCGAGGTCGACGACTCCGACCGCGTTGTGGCCGAGAAGGTGTCCCGCGCATTCTCCCGGGTTGAAGACGAGCCGCCCCTCCCTTCGCTCGATCACGCGACGGTGTACATGTCCGTGCAGTGCCACGTCATACGAACTGGCGGCAAGCCGCTCGAGATCGCGGGGGTCATGCACGATGACGATCCGGCGTGACGCGAGGACGAGTTCGAAGGGCGGGTCACGCAGTGTCATGCCGTAGGCACGCGCTGCTTCCTCGAGACCTTCGCGTTCAAGGTCGTTGTTGCCGTAGACACCGTAGAGCGGAACGCGCAGCGCGGAGAGCGCGGCGAGTGTCTTCGGCTGCGTGATATCACCGGTGTGGATCACCCGCTGAACCCCCGCGGCATGGAAGAGCTCGACGATGCGCTCGACGTTGCGCAGGTGGTTGTGCGTGTCGCTCACCACACCGATTCGCATTGGGAGTCGCCCGTTTCGCGAGGCCCGCTCGCGGTCTAATAGGCCAGCTTGAGACCCGGACGAGGCCACTCGGTGCTGACCAGGCGCCCCGTGCCGGAGAGGGTGAGGTATGCCGTGCGCAGCCCTTTTCCTCCAAAGCAGATGTTCGTCGTGAGCGGATCTCCCGTCGGGGTGTGCTCTACGCGCGCACCGTCCGGCGACACAGCCGTGATCCCGCCATTCACGAGCGTCGCCACGCACACCCACCCCTCCCCGTCGACAGCCAGGGAGTCGAAGAGCTGGAAGCCCGGCAGCCCGACGAGGAGCGTACCTCCCGACGGTCCGAAGCCGGCCGCAGGAACGATCTCGCCTGGCTTGGGCACCGCCCACGCCCAGACGCGACCGGTGTGCGTCTCGGCCACGTACACGTTGCGCTGATCGGGCGAGAGCCCGACTCCATTGGGCGAGTCCAAGGGAAAGATGACCTCACGAATCGAAGAGCCGTCGGCCTTGGCGTAGAAGACGCCCGTGCGGTCCTTCGAGCGCTCTTGGGTCGTACCGTGATCAGTGAACCAGAACCCCCCCGAGGAATCGAAGACGAGATCGTTGGGTCCGCGCAACGAGCGACCGTCACAGGAGTCGTAGATCACTTCGACTTTTCCCGTCTCGATGTCGATGCGTTCGATGCGTCCGTTTCGGTGATCGGGAGGCGTCGGACCCGGCACGGTGAGCCCCCCCACCTGATGCCAGGTAAAGCTTCCCCCGTTGTTCGCGACATAGATCTTTCCATCGGGTCCCATGGCCGCGCCGTTCGGACCGCCCCCGGGTTTCGCGACGACGGTCTTCTTCCCGTCTTGCGCAACGCGGGTCAGAACGCCGCCCGCGATCTCGACCACAAGAATGCTCCCGTCGGGAAGTACGACCGGG
>DAIOWK010000012.1:0-25018 GCA_036758525.1 Myxococcota bacterium | reverse complement strand
ATCAGCTCCACTTGCCCAAGGTGGTGGAGTCGATCGCCATGGAGCAGCGCGGCCTCATCCTCGTGACTGGGACCACCGGCTCGGGCAAGTCGACGACCCTTGCCGCCATGATCGACCACATCAACTCGAACCGGACCTGCCACATCGTTACCGTCGAGGATCCGATCGAGTTTCTGATCCGAGACCGGCGTTCCATCGTGAATCAGCGCGAGATCGGTGTGGACACCGAAAGCTTCGCGAATGCGCTCCGCGCCTCCCTGCGCCAGGACCCGGACGTGATTCTGGTGGGTGAGATGCGGGATTTCGAGACCATCGAGACGGCCATCACGGCCGCTGAAACCGGTCACCTCGTCATGAGTACGCTCCACACCCTGGACGCGACTGAGACGATCAACCGCATCATCTCCGTCTTTCCGCCCTACCAGCAGAAGCAGGTCCGGCTCCAGCTCGGATCGATTCTGAAGGCGGTGATCTCCCAGCGCCTCGTGCCCCGGGCCGATGGCAAGGGACGCGTGCCGGCCCTCGAGATCCTGGTCACGACGGCGCGGGTGCGCGAGTGCATCGCCGACAAGGACCGAACGAAAGAGCTGCACGACGCGATCGCGAAGGGCTTCACGACCTACGGCATGCAAACCTTCGATCAGTCCCTGATGCACCTGGTGAAGAGCAATCTCGTGACCTACGAAGAGGCTCTTCGCCACGTATCGAACGCCGACGACTTCGCGCTCCGCTTCCGCGGCATCGCAAGCACCTCGGACGGCACGTGGGACGACTTCGACAAAGAGGCGGAGGAGGGCAAGAAGCAAGAGCCTCCGCCGGTCGGCGGCAAGGTCTCGTCCCAAACCCCCGGCAACACCTCGAGCGCAGACGATCTCAAGATCGAACGGTTCTAAAGGCCGGCGCGCGACGCGGAGCGAGGCTGGCGGTCGCTCGGTCGGCCTGCCGCGGCCGGGTTCTTCTCCCAAGCCACCCCCTCCGCGCGCTGCGCGTGCGCAAGGCCCATCGCCGTTCCGCCCCTCGGCTCCGCCCGGGATCGCCCCGCCTCCTGCGGCATTTCCCTATAGTTTGCGCGCTGGCCGCTGCCAGGGGAGTTTTCATGCCGTCCCGACCGAGCGCTGCAAGCGAGATCCGCGAGGCCTTCCAGGCCTTCTTCGAAAAGCGGGGGCACCGGCGGGTCGCGAGCGCATCCCTCATCCCGGACTCGGACCCGACCCTGCTTTTCACCAACGCGGGCATGGTGCCCTTTAAGCGCCTCTTCCTCGCCGAGGAGACCCGGGACTACTCGCGGGCCACGAGCGCCCAGAAGTGCATGCGCGTCTCCGGCAAGCACAACGACCTCGAGAACGTCGGCCGCACTCCGCGCCATCACACTTTCTTTGAGATGCTCGGGAACTTCTCGTTCGGCGACTACTTCAAGCCCGAGGCGATCGAATACGCCTGGGAGTTCGTGACGGGGGTGCTGCACCTGCCGCCCGGGCGACTTCACGCAACGGTCTTCCGCGAGGACGACGACGCCTTCGCGCTCTGGCGCGACCGGGTCGGGCTCCCCGAGTCGCGGATCTACCGCTTCGACGAGGCGGACAATTTCTGGGCCATGGGTGATACCGGGCCCTGCGGGCCGTGCTCGGAGATCTACTACGACTTCGGCCAGCAGCCTCACTGCAAGAATGCCCACTGCGACCCCGCCTGCGAGTGCGGCCGTTTTCTCGAGATTTGGAATCTCGTCTTCATGCAATTCAATCGGGATGCAGCGGGCAAGATGACGCCGCTTCCGAAGCCCTCGATCGACACCGGCGCGGGTCTTGAGCGCCTGGCGGTGGTGGTCCAAGGGGTGAAGTGGACCTACGAGACCGACCTCTTTCGCGGGATCCTTGAGCGCGCCCAGGAGCTCTCGGGTGTGGCTCTCGGCACGGATCCGGAGAAAGACGTCTCTTTGCGCGTGGTGGCCGATCACGCGCGAGCGGTTTCCTTCCTGATCGGCGATGGGGTGCTCCCCTCGAACGAAGGGCGGGGCTATGTGCTGCGCCGCATCCTGCGCCGCGCTGCGCGCCATGGCGTGCTGCTCGGGCTCGAGCAGCCCTTCCTCCATGCGGTGTGCGAGAGCGTGATCGACGAGATGGACGGCGCCTATCCCGAGCTCGGCGAGCGGCGTGCCTACATCACGGACCGTGTGCGGCACGAGGAGGAGCGGTTCTTGGAGACCCTCTCCAAAGGCCTCTCGCTGCTGGAGGAGGAGATCCGCACGGTGAAGCACAAGGTCGGAAAGGCGGGCGCCGTGCTGCCGGGCGAAGTGGCCTTCCGCCTCTACGACACGTTCGGCTTTCCGCTCGATCTCACGGAAGACATCTTGCGCAGTCACGGCCTGCGTGTCGATCAGGAGGCCTTCGACGCGGCGATGGAGAGGCAGCGCGAGCGTGCGCGCGCGGCCTGGAAGGGGAGCGGCGACGTCGCCGTCTCTCAGGTCTACGCCAAGCTCGCCTTGGACGAGCCCGTCGTCTTCCGCGGCTACGAGACCCTGCGCCTTGAGGCAAAAATCCGCGCGATCCTGCGTGCGGGGTCGCCGCTGGATCGAGCGAGCCTCGGCGACGAAGTCGAAGTCGTGACGGACCAGACCCCCTTCTACGCCGAGAGCGGCGGCCAAGTGGGCGACCAGGGCGAGATTCGGACCCGGAGCGGACGCATCAAGGTCGTCGATACGCTGCGCCCGGTCGCGGGTCTCGTGGTGCACCGCGGACGCGTCGTCCACGGCGAGGTCCGCGTGGGCGAGGCCGCAGAGCTCACGGTCGACTCCGAGCTGCGTCAAGCCACGGTCCGGAACCACTCTGGGACCCATCTCTTGCACGCGGCCCTGCGCCGGGTGCTCGGACCCCAGGCGCTGCAGAAGGGTTCCCTCGTCGCACCCGAGCGCCTGCGCTTCGACTTCACCCATGACGCGCCGCTCTCGAAGGAGCAGATCGAGCAGATCGAAGACCTCGTGAACGGCTGGATTGAGCGCAATGCGCCCGCCCGCATCCGCGAGCTACCCTACGCAAAGGCGATCGAAGAGGGTGCGATCGCCATCTTCGAAGAGAAGTATGGCGACGTGGTGCGTGTCATCTCCTTCGGCGACTTCTCGACGGAGCTGTGCGGGGGAACCCACGCCCACGCCACCGGTGAGATCGGCGTTTTGAAAGTGCTCTCCGAGAGCGGGATCGCCTCGGGCGTGCGGCGCATCGAGGCCCAGACCGGTCAGGGCGCTCTCGCCCACATGCGCGCGCAGGAGCGGGCGCTGCAAGCGATCGCCGATCTCTTGCGTGCACCGCCGGGGGAGCTCCCGGCGCGAATCGAGAAGCTCCTCGAAGAGCGGCGGGCTCTCGAAAAAGAGCTCGAGCGGCTGCGCGCGGAGCGGCGCGGCGCTGCCTCCGGGGACCTCCTTTCGCAAGTCCGGGAGATCGCTGGGGTGAAGGTCCTCGCCGCACGGGCCGAGGGCGCAGATCCCAAGGAGCTGCGGGCCATGGTCGATGAGCTGCGGGCGCGCCTTGCGAGCGGAGTCGTCATGGTCGCAGCCGAGGTGGAGGGCCGGGTCGCGCTGGCGATTGGCGTGACCCCCGACCTCGTGAGCCGCTTTCGGGCGGGCGAGCTCGTCCGGGAGGTCGCGGAGGTCGTCGGCGGAAAGGGCGGAGGACGGGCCGATTTTGCCCAGGCCGGCGGTCGCGAGCCGGCGAAGCTCGGGGCCGCGATCGAGAAACTCTACGCACTCATCGAAGGTGCCTCGTGAGCGCCCGCTTCGTGGCCGATCCCTTCGTCCCGCGGCGGCGCCGAACCCGCGTCGTCCACGTCGGCGACGTTGCGATCGGCGGCGAGAACCCGATCCGCGTGCAGTCGATGACCACGACCGACACGCAAGATGTGGCGGCGACGGTTTCGCAAACCGAGCGCCTCGTCGCGGCCGGCTGCGAGATCGTCCGCATCACGGCCCCTTCGCTGCGCGATGCCGAGGCGCTGGGCGAAATCAAGCGCACGCTCTTGCAAAGGGGCGTGCGGGTTCCTCTTGTCGCGGACATCCAGTTTACCCCGCATGCCGCGATGGTGGCCGCGCAGCACGTGGAGAAGGTGCGCGTCAATCCCGGCAACTTCGCCGACAAGAAGCGCTTCGAAGTGCGGGAGTACACCGACGCGGAGTATCAGGAGGAGATCGAGCGCGTGGCTGCGCGGCTGCGTCCCCTGGTGCGCCGCTGCAAGGAGCTCGGCCGCGCGCTGCGCATCGGGACCAACCACGGCTCGCTCTCCGATCGGATCCTCAATCGCTTTGGCGATACGCCGCAGGGCATGGTCGAGAGCGCACTCGAGTTCCTTGCCGTGTGCGAGGACGAGGGTCTGCACGACGTCGTCTTCAGCATGAAGGCGAGCAATGCACAGGTCGCCATTCAGGCCTATCGCCTGCTTGCGGCCCGCCTGGAAGAGCGTGCGCCCCGGCTTGCCAGCTATCCGTTTCATGTCGGTGTGACCGAGGCTGGAGACGGCGAGGACGGCCGGATTAAGAGCGCCATCGGGATCGGCGCCTTGCTCGAGGATGGCATCGGCGACACGATCCGCGTCTCGCTAACCGAGGATCCCGTGAAGGAGATTCCGGTCGCCCGCGCGCTTGCGGAGCGTTACGACCGGCGCTGGAGCGAGGCCGAAGGCGAGCGCGTGGTGGGCGATCCCGGAGCGCCCTACGTCGCCGACCCCTACAGCCACGCCCGCAGGGCAACGCGTGCGACCGGCGTGGGCGAGCTTGCGATCGGGGGCGACGAGCCTGTGCGCGTTGAGCTCGAAGTCGCAGCGCCCCGTGACGTCGAGCGCGAAGCCGACGCTCTCGCCGTGGCGCTGGCCCTGCGACCGGAGATCGCTTGCGAGGGACTCCTCGTCGATCTGCGCGATGAAGACGATGCGCGCTGCTTTGGCGCCTATGCGGACGCCCTTGCCAAACGGAACCTGCGCGCGCCCGTTTCGGTGCGCCTTCCGGCGGGTCACGTGAGCCTCACTCCGACAGCTGCGGCGCGGCTTGTGGTCGAGGTGACGCCGGAGACCTCCGAGGCAGAGCTCGAGCGGGTGGTGGACACAGCGTCCCGGCTCGGCGGCCCGCTCGAGTGGGCGCTAAAGGCGCGCGCAGCGGCGCTCGCTGCACTTTTGGACCGGGCCCTTGACGCTTCGCGCCGGGCCCCTCTTTTGCAAATCCTCTTTTCCCTGGCCGATGAGTCCTCGACGCCCGGCGCGCGCTTCGTGCATGACGCGCGCCTTTTGGCCGCGCGCCTTTCTGCACGGGGCGCGGGCGATCTTCCGATCGTGCTGCGCGGAGGCCATGGGCGGCCGGCCCGCAGCGAGGCCCTGCTCCTCGCAACCGCGACCGACCTCGGAGCGCTTTTGTGCGACGGGATCGGCGACGCGGTCTCGCTCCCTGGGGCGCTGCTCGGGGACCCGGGGCGCGCCCTCGACCTTGGATACCGGATCCTTCAGGGCGCGCGGCTTCGCACCTCGTGGACGGAGTTCATCTCCTGCCCCTCGTGCGGTCGCACGCTCTTCGACCTCGAGGAGACGACCGCCCGGATCAAAGCCCGGACCCAGCACCTGCGTGGCGTGAAGATTGCCATCATGGGCTGCATCGTGAATGGACCCGGCGAGATGGCCGACGCAGATTTCGGGTACGTGGGCTCGGGGCCGGGTACCGTGAACCTCTACGTGGGCAAGGAACTGGTGGAGCGTCACGTGCCCGCTGCGATCGCCGATGACCGGCTCGTCGAGCTGATTCGCAAACACGAGCGCTGGGTGGATCCGCCCTAGTTCCAGCGAGTGGGTGGATGGCGGGACAACCTCGATGAGACTGGGATCCGAGCCGACGACCAAACGATCGCCGGTACAAGGACCGATTCCGCCGCGGACGTCGAGGGGTCGAGTCTTGCGAGCCGAACACAGAGCTGTGAGAGCTGGGAGGAGTGTACTCCGGCTGGCGTCGATCGGCGAAGGCTCGGCGCTCCTTCGCCCACCTTCGGCAGAGGCGTAGACCGCCGCCGTCGCGGAAACGGCCGAGATCTTTTAGGCGGCGACCGCGGCCACAACGGGGGCGAAAGCCCCTGTAAGGGACGCCCTCGGAGCAGGAGCGCCGAGGCGTTTCGCGCAGCGGGTCAACAGAAATCTTCGCCTCACGAGTCCTTTTAGGACTCCACAGGAGCGGCGAGCGGATTCTCGAGGCGAAGCCCGGGAAAGCGGGCGAAATCGCCGTCCGTCGACGCGAGCATCAGGCCGTGCTCGATCGCGAGCGCGGCGAGATGCGCGTCTGGAACGAGATTGGCCCGCACGTTCGCCTCAGTGAGGAGCCGGGCCAACACCTCCGGATGGCGCTCGGTGGGCAGGGGAATCCAAGCCGCTTCGCAATCGAGCCATTCCTCGACCTGGTGCCACGCTGCGCGGATCGAGGCCGGGTGCTCGAAGACGCGTGGGTTCGTGACCAGCCGCAGAAACGAGAGCACGCTCGGCCAGGGCAGCCCCACTTGAGCGGTGCCGTTCAGGCGATCGTCGAGCCAGGCGCGCGCCCGCTCGTGTTGGGCGAAGCCCTGAACGTGCGCATAGATGAGAATGTTCGCGTCGACCAGGATCAGCGGAAGCGCTCCCCGTCGGCGATCGCGAGCGCCTCGGCGATGTCGTCGACGTTCTCGCGGAGGCAGCGTCCCAGGGAGACGGCCTTGGTCGAACGGCGCTTGCGAGGAGCGCGCGGCGATTCGAGGTGCGTCAGTCCGACCCGGAGGGCCTCGTTCACGAGCTGCTTCAGGCTCCGCCCTAGTCGCCGGCGCGCTCGCTCGAGCTGCTGGGCGACATCGTCGTCTAAGGTGAGGGTCGTTCGCACACATCAAGACATAGCTTCTTTGATGCCTTGATGCCAGCGAACCCCCGCCAGGCCCCTTCGCTGGGGAGACCGTGAGGGGACCCGGGCACGAAGACCCCCTTTTCAGTCCCCGGACGACGTCCGCGTAAGCCCGCAAGATCCCGTGATGCCAGGGCTCGCGAGAAGGCTCCTGACGGCTGTCGAGCGGATCCGCAAGCGCCCCCGCGCCGGCGGACCTCCCTTCGGCACAGCCACGCGCGTGGCTTTTAGTGTCGCGGGGATGGCGCGGCCACGTCGTGCGGTGGGGCGGGCTCGCCGACGATCGCGCGCTGCGCGCGGTCAAAATAGGCGTAGGCCTGCGACGAGGTTAGGGCGGGATGGTCGCGCCCGATTGCCGCGCTCAGGACAGCGAGCCCGAGAGATACCACGAGCAGCCCCTCGGCTGCGCCAAGGCCAGCGCCCGTGATCCGGTCGGCAGCACCGAGGCCCGCGGCTTTGACGCCGCGCCGCACGAGCCGCCCGAGCAGCGCGACCAGCAGTACGCCGATGAGCGCAACGAGGATGGCAGAGCTCACCTTCAAGGCCATGGCGGGCATGCGGTTCCCAAAGAGCGGCTGGAGTGCGTCGGCGGTGGGTCCCGTGAGAAAGCGGATCGCGATGACCGCGGCCGCGAGCGCGCCGAGGGAGAAGGCCTCGCGAACCAGGCCGAGCAGGAGGCCCCGCAAGGCGGCCACAGCGACCACGGTGGCCACCACTAGGTCGAGGGAGACCTTCGGCATAGTTCTCCAGCCTACCCCGTCACTGCGTCCGTGCGCAGGGCCCCTTCATGCGGCCCGAAGACGGGTCCCGCCACAGGGCAGAAGAGGGGCGCTACGTTGCCTGGACAGCCTGTCCCTCTTCCCCGTGCGACGGAGGTCGCGCCATGAGACTTGTTCGCAAGCTCACCTTCGCGCTCCTTGCGGGGTTCGCCGTGATCTTCGCCATCCAGGCCTGGCTCAGCATGCGGGAGTTCGCGGAGGCCTACGAAGCGGACATCTCCCGCGACCATCGCGTGATGGGTCGAGCCCTCGCGGCCGCGGTGGCCGCGAGCCTGCGCGACCACGGTCCAGACGCCGCCGTATCGATCATCGCCGAGGCGGACGCGCACGAGCTCCAGACCGAGATTCGTTGGGTGCGCCTTGACGCCCCGCCGGGCTCTGCGAACGCGCCCGCGCTGCCGCGCGAACAGGTGGTTCCCGCGGAGCTCGGCCACGACGTCTCCCTGGTCGACCACTCCCGCGGCGAGCACGGAATGGTGTACACGTACACGCCCGTTCTGGTCGACGGCCAGGTCGCAGGCGAGGTTGAGCTCTCGCAATCCCTGGAAGGAGAACAGCGCTTCATCCATGTGCGCTTCCTTCACGAAGTCGTGGTCACCGCGGCGCTCGTTCTGGTCTGTGGCGGCGTTGCGTGGATCCTCGGCGTCCGCCTCGTGGGAGAACCGATGCGGAAGCTCTCCGAGCAGGCGCGGCGGATCGGTGCCGGCGACCTCTCCTCGCGCATCAGCCTGCGCCAGCACGACGAGCTCTCGCTTCTTGCCGACGAGATGAACGCGATGACCGACAACCTCGCGGAGGCGCGGGTGCAGCTCGAGTCCGAGACCACTGCACGCCTGGCTGCGATCGAGCAGGTGCGCCACGCAGACCGGCTTGCCACCGTCGGCCAGCTCGCGTCGGGGATCGCCCACGAGCTCGGGACCCCGCTCAACGTCATCTCCGGGCATGCGGCGATGATCGCCTCGGGCGAAGTGCTTTCCGAGCCCGAGATCCGCGAGACCGCGTGCGTGATCCACGAGCAAACCGGCCGCATGGCGGGCATCTTGCGCCAGCTTCTCGACTTTGCGCGGCGCAAGTCGACCGAGCGCTCGGCGGCCGATCTGGTGAAGCTGGCACGCGAGACGGTGGCGTTTCTCGAGCCCCTCGCCGCCAAGCGCGGCGTGCTGGTCGATTTCGTAGACCGGGAGCTCGTGGTGCCCGCCCAGGTCGGTACCGGTCAGATCGAGCAAGTGCTGACGAACCTTGTCATGAACGCCATTCAGGCCTCTCCTCAAGGCGCGACCGTCCAAGTCGGAGTCATGACGCGCAGACTCGCCCCGCGAGAGGGAGATGGATCGGAGCGCCGCTGGGTCTGTGTGGAGGTGCGCGATCGCGGGCAAGGGATTCCCGAGGACGCCCGCGCGCGCATCTTCGATCCCTTCTTCACGACCAAGCCCATCGGGGAGGGTACGGGGCTTGGCCTCTCCGTCGCCTACGGCATCGTGGCCGACCATGGGGGCTGGATCGACGTCGCAAGCGAGGCCGGCCGCGGCTCCATCTTCACGGTCTGGCTTCCGCAGGGGGATGCCTCGGTATGACGCGTGTGCTCGTGGTCGATGACGATCATGCGATGGGGAAGATGGTGGTCGATCGCCTCCAGCGCCGCGGCTACGAGGCGGTGGGTCGGAACGCGGGGGAAGAAGCGCTGGCCCTTCTCCTCGCGGAGGAGTTCGACGTCGTGGTGACCGACGTTCGAATGCCGGGAATGACGGGCCTTGACCTGTGCACCCGCATCCTGAGCCACCGCCCGGATCTTCCGGTGGTCGTGATCACCGCCTTCGGCAGCCTCGATACGGCGATCGCAGCGATCCGCGCCGGTGCGCACGACTTCGTCCACAAACCCTTCGAGATCGAAGAGCTGATCCTGCGCATCGAGGGTGCTGCGCGCCATCGCGCGCTCCACGCGGAGCTCGTGCGTCTGCGCCAGGCGGTGGCGGACTCGGAGGGCTGGGGGCAGCTGCTCGGCGATAGCCCGCCGATCTGGAGGCTGCGGGCACTGCTTGCCAAGGTGGCCGCATCCGACGCGTCCGTGCTCGTGACGGGAGAGACAGGTACGGGCAAGGAGGTTGCAGCCCGCGCGATTCACGCGCACAGCGCACGCCGCGATGGGCCGTTTGTCGTGCTCGACTGCAGCGCGCTCCCCGCCACTCTGCTCGAGAGCGAGCTCTTCGGCCACGTGCGCGGCGCATTCACCGACGCGCGTGCCGAGCGCAAGGGCCTGTTTGTGCAAGCCGCGGGCGGGACGCTCTTCTTGGACGAGGTGGGCGAGCTCCCCCTCGACCTCCAGCCGAAGCTGCTGCGTGCATTGCAAGAGCGCAGCGTGCGGCCGGTGGGCAGCGACAGCGAGGTGGCTGCGGACGTGCGTGTCATTGCGGCGACCAACCGCGATCTCGAAGCCGCGGTGGACGAGGGGCGCTTCCGGCGCGATCTGTTCTACCGCCTTGAGGTGTTGCAGGTTGCGATGCCGCCTTTGCGTTCGCGCGGACGCGATGTGCTCCTCCTCGCGCAACACTTTGTGCAGCGTTTTGCGGAGCGCTCGGGCAAGCGCGTCCTCGGATTCTCGGCCCCGGTGGCCGAGCGGCTGCTCGCCTACACCTGGCCGGGAAACGTCCGCGAGCTGATGAACTGCATCGAGCGCTCGGTCGCACTCACCAGCTACGAACAGCTTGTGGTGGACGATCTGCCCGAGCGCGTTCGCATCTTTCGCGAAGAACACGTTCTTGTGACGGGCTCCAATCCCGAGGAGCTCGTGCCGCTCGAGGAAGTCGAGCGGCGCTACGTGCTGCGGGTCCTCGACGCCAGCGGCGGCAACAAGACGATCGCCGCCCGTGTGCTGGGTCTGGACCGCAAGACCCTTCATCGCAAGCTCGAGCGCTGGGCCCAGAGCTCGCAGGGCGAAGAGCCCGGAGCGACGTAGCGGCACGGGCGGGTCATTCCTCCCCGCCCGGGGCGAAGCTCCCCGCGTTTTGGGGCCGTGGAGCGCGATCCTGGTTCTTCCCTCTGGCACGAGGGATGCAAGCTCATGCGCTGGTTCCCGGCGCCGGGCTGAGTTCCCCCCGAGGCGTGACCCCCGCCAGAACGGCCCGGTTGCCGGAACCGCAAGCTCTGTGGACCCAGAAGCCTCCCATGAAGTGCACGCACGGCTCCGGGAGCAGCGGGAGAGGCGGGATGGTGATTTCGACAAGGCCTGACTTCCGAGCGACCTCCGAGACGAAGACGCTCGAGCCTGACCGCAGGAGCCATGTGCTGCTGGTCGAGGACGATGACGAGATGCGCAAGATGCTGGCCTTCGTGCTGACAAGGCACGGCTTCCGCGTGACCCAGGCACGCGATGGCTCGGAGGCCCTCGAGCATCTCGGTGACGTCGTGCTCGGTGGGAGCCGCGAGAAAGCGCCGCAGCTCCTCCTCACCGACGAGCGGATGCCCGGCTTCTGCGGCCTCGACATCATCGAAGCGATTCGGATCGCGGGACTCGAAATCCCCGCCATCCTGATCACCGCCTTCGGCGACCGCGAGACCCACGAGCGCGCCGAGGCGCTCGGCTCGACGCCGGTGCTCGACAAGCCATTTGCGATGCTCGAACTCGTGGCCCTGGCCCGGCGCCTCGCGCTGGGGGAGCCTCGCGATGAGTGAACCCAGGGTTCGCCGGCTGCGGCATGGGTTCGCTGCGCGAGGCAGCGGTTTCTACGTCTTCGATGAGGATGCCCTCGCGGCCCGGGACTGGGCCCGCGAGCTCATCACATGCGCTCCTCAGTTCATGGACCGCACGTCCGTGCGCCACCATGCGAACGCGATCACCGCGACCATGGTGAGGCCGCACACCATGCACCCCGCCGCGGGCCCGAGGGCGTCGGCCAAGAGGCCGGAGCCGAGATTGCTCGCCGGTGCCACGCCAAGCAGTGCCACGGAGTAGACGGAAAGCACGCGCGCGCGCAGAGGTGCCGGAGCACTTTCCTGGAAGAGCGTGCGGCTCATGTTGAGGAAGACTGCGCCGAAAATGCCCCAGACAAAAACCGCGGCGAGAAATGCGGGAAACGGGAGCGGAAGGCCCGCCGCCGCGAGTGAGAGTCCACCCCCGAGAAGACCGAGGAGGAGCGCGCGCCCCTTGCGTCGAATACCGCCGCGCAGGAGCAGGGAGAGCGAGCCAAGAACGGTCCCGACCGGGAAGACGACGAGGACGAGAGAGAGATCCGCGACGCCGCCGTGATGCACGTCGCGCACGATGAGGGGACACAGAACATAGTAGGGCCCGAGGAAGAGCAGGCCGTTGCTTGCCACGAGAAACGCGACCGGGCGCAGCCGCGGCGAGCGCCAGACCGCGCGCAGGCCCTCGCGGATCTCCGAAAGGGCGCGGCGCCGGAAGTGCGGCTTGGGGGATCGCCCCGGCGCGCTCGGGAGCGCGAGGCGAGAGAGTGGAATGAGACCCAAAACGAGGACGCCGGCCTGCGCGGTGAGGAGAGCCGGACTTCCGAAGCGCTCCGCAAAACCCGCCCCCCGCGCTCCCACCGCCTGCGCCACGAACTGTACGAGCGTCGCGGTGGTGACGGCACGCAGCAGCTCTCCCCCCGCGACGTCAGAGAGCAGGGCGTCGCGTGCGGGACCGACGAACGACTGGAACGAGCCCCAGGCAAGCGCGTAGACAAGGAGCGCTCCCAGGGTGAGGGCACCGGCGCCGACCACCCTCGCCATGATCAAGCTCGTCGCCGCAGCGAAGAAATGCACCGCCACGAGCAGGCGCCGGCGATCGAGTCGGTCGGCCGCGGCGCCTCCGGCCAGAAGCAAGGCGAGCGAGGGCAGATTCAGAAACATCTGTGCCGTACCCACCCAGCGCGGGTCTTCGCGGAGCTCGCCCACAACGAGCCAGGAAAAGAGCACCTGCTGCATGCCCCAGGAGCCGAACCAGGCTCCGATCGCCGCCATGAATAAGACGTAGAGCGAGCGCGACGGAGCGGACTCGGAAGGGGCGGGCTCAGGGAGCAGAGGCTCGGGGGCGCCTTCCATGGGAGGCGCGAGCATCCCGCATCGGCGCGCCCGCGGCGACCACGAAAGACCGGGGGCACGCGGGTGACGGAGCGCCCGCCTTCGTTCATGCTAGGCGGGGGAACCCACAATGGCGGCCTTACCGCACGCAATCGCGTGCTTCACATTCGACAACATGGGGGAGGCCGCGGAGCTCGGGGCGGGCGCGCTCCCTGTCCCGCAGCCTCGCGCGCTCCACCCCTCGCTCTCCCGCGGCTACCCGCGGATTTTCGATCTGCTCGAACGTCATGCGGTGCGCGCGACCTTCTTCGTCGAGGGCTGGAATGGCCTCCACCACCCGGACGCGGTGGCGGAGATCGTTCGCCGGGGCCACGAGCTCGGCATGCACGGCTTTCTCCATGAGCGCTGGTCTTCGCTTTCGCCGGGCGAGCAAACGCAGCTCTCCGCGCGCGCGACCGACGCCCTTTCGCAAGCGGCCGGGGTGCGGCCGCGCGGCTTCCGTGCACCCGGCGGCGCACGTACACCCCAGACCGAAGGGATCCTGCTCGCCCTCGGCTACGCCTACGACGCGAGCTTGGGCAGCGGGATGAGACCCGAGCGTCTTGCTCAAGGGCTCGCCCAGGTGCCGTTCGTGTGGCCCTGCGTCGACGGATTCCACTACCTGCGCGAGCCGCCGGCAAAGCCTGAAGAGGTGCGGGAGGCCTGGCTTCGGGCGCTCGCGCGTACGGCTTGCGAGGGCGGCCTCTTTGTCACGGTATGCCACGCCTTTGTGACAGGCCTCGAACCGGCGCGGATCGAGGTGCTGGGCGATGTGATGGCCGCGGCGGCTGCCGACCCGCGCGTTTCCGTCATGCAAGTCGGCGAGGTGGCGCAGCTCCTGCTCGCGGATTCGGCGGTGGGCGCGTGAGGGCCCTTGTGCCGGACGCAGGGGTGCGCTGGGGCCTCACGCTTCCCATCGCGAAGCTCCCGCTTGCCGCGCACGGGCCGCTCCTTCAAGAGGTTCGCGACTTCGGTTACACCGACGCCTGGACGAGCGAAACAAGCGGCGCCGACGCCTTTGCGCCCCTCGCTTTCGCGGCGGCTCTGGAGCCTCGCCTGCGCCTTGGCACCGCCATCGCGGGGATCTACTCCCGGGGCCCCGCGCTTCTTGCCATGAGTGCCGCGGCGCTTTCCGAAGCGGCACCTGGGCGCTTCGTACTCGGCATTGGCACCTCAAGTTCGGCCATCGTCGAAGGCTGGAACGCAGCGCGCTTCGAGCGTCCGCTCGCGCGGGTCCGCGACACGCTGCGCTTCTTGCGCCGCGCCCTCGCCGGCGAGCGGGTCGACGAGGTCTTCGAGACCTTCGCCGTGCGCGGCTTCCGTCTCGAGCGCCCGCCGGAATCCCCGCCGCCCATCTACCTCGCAGCGCTACGCGAGGGGATGCTGCGCCTTGCGGGCCGGGAGGCCGATGGGGTGATCCTCGGTCTGCTCACGGCGGAGGACGTGGCACGGGTCGTAGCGATCGTCGATGAGGAGGGACAAGGCAAGGACGTGGTCGCACGGATCGCGGTCTGTCCCACCCCGGATGCCAGAAAGGCGCGCGAAGCTGCGCGGAGGATGCTCGCAACCTATCTACAGACTTCGGTGTATGCTCGGTTTCACGACTGGCTGGGCCGCGGCGAGCTGCTGCGCGCCATGCACGAGGCCGCAGCGGCAGGCGATCGCGAAGGAGCAAGGCGGGCGCTTCCCGACGCGCTCGTCGACGCTCTATTCGTGCACGGGACAGCCGAGGAATGCCGAGAAAAGCTGGAGCGCTTTGTGGCCGCCGGCGTGCGAACGCTGGTCGTCCAGCTCTTCGCCCACGGCGGCGATCCGCGCGAAGCGCTGCGGGCGCTTGCGCCGCGCGGGCAATGAGGTCCGGCGCTCGCCAGTCGCCCGCGCAAGGCGCAGGTAGCGTCCTCCCTATGGAGCTCGACGCTGGGCACTGCTACCGCGCGCTGCGCAGCCGCGACCGCCGCTTCGACGGGCGCTTTTTCACCGGCGTCACGACGACGGGGATCTACTGCCGGCCGGTCTGCCCGGCTCCGGCACCGAGGCGGGAGAACGTGCGCTTTTTCCCGTGTGCAGCCGCCGCGGAGGATGCGGGTTTCCGGGCGTGCCTGCGTTGTCGCCCGGAGGCGGCGCCCGGCACCCCGGCCTGGCAAGGCACCTCGGCCGTCGTCTCCCGGGGCCTGCGGCTGATCCGGGAGGGCGCCCTCGACGCCGGCAGCGTGGGTGAGCTCGCGACGCGTCTCGGGATTGGAGAGCGGCAACTGCGGCGTCTGTTTCTCAGGCATCTCGGAACCTCTCCGCTCTCCCTCGCGCGGGCGCGCCGGCTCCATTTCGCGCGCGCTCTCCTCGATGAAACGGATCTTCCGATCACCGAGGTCGCCTTCGCCGCCGGGTTCCAGAGCATTCGGCAGTTCAATCACGCCCTGCGCGCCTGCTTCGCCGAATCGCCCCGTCGCCTGCGCGCGCGCCGCCACTCCTCGGCGGCTGCGCAACACGACGCGGTCACGCTTCGCCTCGCCTACCGGCCGCCCCTCGACTGGGAGGCTGCGCTCCGCTTCCTCGCCGCGCGCGCGACTTTCGGCGTCGAGCGAGTCGACGGCGGCGTGTACCAGCGGACCGTGGAACTCCACGGTGCGCCGGGCACGATTGAGGTCGAAAAGGGCGGGGATGGGGCGCATCTCGTGCTGCGCGCTCGGCTGGGCGACCCCGCAGGTCTGCTCGAGGCGGTCGACCGCGTGCGGCGGATCTTCGATCTCGCGGCCGACCCGCTTCGCATCGCGGGGGACCTCGAGCGGAGCGCGGGGCCGCGCCTCTTTTCGGCGCTTCGGGCCGCCCCGGGTCTGCGCGTGCCCGGGGCGTGGGATGGGTTCGAGCTCGCCGTGCGGGCTGTGCTCGGTCAACAGATCAGCGTCGCCGGGGCGTCCGCTCTGTGCGGACGCCTCGTGCAGGCCTTTGGCAAACCCGTTTCGCTTGGGCGCGGGCTCACGCACCTTTTTCCCACCCCGGACGCGCTCGCGCAAGCCGACGTCGCAGCGATCGGCCTTCCGAAGGCGCGGGCCCATGCGGTTCGCGCGCTGGCGCGCGCCGTGGCGGACCACACGCTTTGCCTCGACGCAGCGCGCGGGCTCGACGATGCGATCGCACGGTTGTGTCGTGTCCCGGGAATCGGAGAGTGGACCGCGCACTACATCGCGCTGCGCGCCTTCGGCGAGCCCGACGCGTTCCCCGCAAGCGACCTTGGACTGCGCAAGGCGCTCGCCGGTGAAAAGCCCCCGCTCTCTCCTGCCCAAGTCGCGGGTCTTGCGGAGGCCTGGCGACCCTGGCGCGCCTATGCCGCAATGGCGCTTTGGAACCGTTTGTCTTGCAAGGAGGGTTCGTGATGAGGGTGGGCACTTTCCCACCTCCCCTCCCCGCTCCGCAGGCTGCGAAGGGATCTAGATCGGGGTCTGGTGGAGATACGCGCGCAGCCCGCGAATTTCCTGGTCCTGCTCCGCGATCTCATCGTGCAGCAGGTCGCGCATCGAGAGCATCGCCACAAGCTGGCCGGCCTCGAGGACCGGGAGGTGGCGGAAGCCGGCGCGCTGCATCTTCTCCAAACACTCGCTGCGGGTGTCGTGGGGCTCCGCGGTAGTCACCTCCGTCGTCATCACGTCGGCGACGCAAGTCTGGGACGGATCCCGCCCCTCCACGATGACCCGCGTCATGAGGTCGCGCTCGGAGAAGATGCCGACAATCCGGCTGTCTTCCACGATCGGGATTGCGCCGACCCGGGCGCGTGCCATGACCTGCGCGACGTGCATCACAGTCGCCGTCGGGGCAGCTGTGACAAGGCGGTAGGGCCGAATGATGTAGCGGATGGCATGCATACAACACCTCCCGACCGCCGCGCGGCGGGAAGCCTGCTCCGGGGGATCTGGGTCTCGATGGGTCCGACGAAGCAGGAGGCGGGCAGTCCCCTGCATTAGGCACCCGGCCAGGCGGCAAGGCAAGGCAATTGTGCGGCTGATGGCACAGTTCCTGCGTGCGACGCGGAGGGCTAGGCCCCACGCATCATGCGCAGGTAGGCGCGGGCATCCTCCCGACCGGGGTCCTTTTCGAGCACCTGCTCCCACTCGCGCATGGCATCGCCTGTGCGGCCGAGACCGTAGTAGGTGACCCCGAGCTGGACGGCCGAGGGAAAAAAGCCCGGGTTTGCCCGCAGCACCCGTCGGAACTCCTGGGCGGCTTGGTGAGGCAGCCCGCTCTCGCGCAGCGCTACGCCGAGGCGATGACGGATGTCATGAAAGTCCGGGCAACGATCGAGCGCCTTGCGGTAGGCCTCGATGGCGTCCCGCAGCTCGCCCACCTCTCGGTAGGCGTCGCCAAGCGCGGCCTGTAGGTTCGCGAGCTTGCCCCGCGTGGTCGGGTCGACAAGCCCCTCGCTCGCCGCAAAGCGCCTTGGCGTCGCAGTCGCCATCTCCTCCGCCAGGGCCCGCGAGCGTTCGAACTCGCCCCGCTGCTCATAGACCGACACGAGCGCGAGCGCGGCTTCGGCGTAGCCGGGGTTGATGCGGATGGCCCGCTCAAGACTCTTCGCGGAACTCTCGAGGTCGCCGCGGCGCTCGTGGAGCAGACCCACCATGTAGTGGACGTCGGCGAAGCCCTCGCGCGTCTCGAGCAGCCGCGTCAGGTGGCCGAGGGCGCCATCGAGGTCGCCGCGGTCGAAGCTTGCGCGGCCGAGCTGGTATTGCTCGCGCTCCTCCGATGTGAGCTCACCCGCGCTCGGCATGCCTGGGCGCGAGGCGCAGGCTCAGTTCGCCGCGGGGATCAGGTCGGCGGCCTGCTTGGCGACGTCGCTGCCTTGGTAGTTGCGCAGGATAACCTCGAAGATCTTCTGCGCTTCGTCCTCGAGGTTCATCTTTGTGTAGCAGACACCGAGCTGGTAGAGCGCCTGGGCGTCGAGGCCGAGGCCCGGGTACTTGTTGAGCACGCCGCGGTAGCGATCGGCGGCGGACTGATATTCCTCGCGCTGAAGGTAGAAGCCGGCGATTCGCATCTCATGCTCGGCGAGGCGCGTGCGCAGCTCTTTCCACAGCTTCTCCGCCTCCGGAGCCTGGGCGGAGTGGGGATAGCGGGCGAGGAGCTGGTCCAGGAAGCTGAGAGAAAGGCGCGTCGCCGTCTGATCGCGGCTTGCATCCTTCGACTGCTTGTAGTGGCACATCGCCGCACGGAAAAGCGTGTAGGGAACCTGATCGTGCTGGGGATGGAGGTCCCCGAAGTCGCGGTAGTAGGAGAGCGCTTCGTCGTACTTGGCGTCGTCGTAGTACGCGTCCGCGATCTTGAGCTCGGCGAGGATCGCGTAGTCGCTGTACGGGTAGTTGTCGATGATCTGCTGGAAGGACTCGATGGCCTTCGCGTGATCGCTGTTCGGGAAGACCCAGAGCGTCTTCGCCGGTCCCTCCATCTGCGCGAGCCCCTTGCGGTAGAGCTCCTCGGCCGAGGGAGTCTCGCCGGACACCGACGGCTTTGTCGAAGCGCAGCCGAAGCTGAGCAGGGCGCACAGCGGAAGGCCGGCTGCGAACCCGATCCGGCGGCCAAGAGCGAGGCGGCTGCTGAGCATCACGCTGGATCCCCCCCGAAGGATGTTCGGCAGGACGGCAAACTACTAGAGTCCGTCCCTCCATGTCAATTTGCTACGCTGCCCTTCAATTCTTGGAGGAAATTCATGGTTCACGATCACTTGGCCAGCCACCGCTTGGACCGGCGCCTGCTCAGGCGTCGCAACTGGGTGACTCCGAAACAGCTGGCCAAGGAGCTCGAGGCCCTCCCCGACGTCTCCGAAAAAATCCGACCGCCCGAAGAGGGGCAGGAGCCGAGCGAGGACATCAAGGCGCCATAGGGGCTTTTCCCACCCGCCGAAACTCTGTCTGAGCCCCCCGCCGGGACGCGGGCATGCGCCTGCGTCCCTAGAGGGCGATCCGGTAGCGCAACTCGACGAATTCGATGCCCAAGAACGTTTTGAGGCGTCGTGCCCCATCGAGCTCCCAGCCTGCGGCCTCGTAGATCCGACGGGGACGCTCATTCTGCTCCGCCGTCCAGAGGGTTGCCTCCCGGTAGCCCTGCGCGCGGAGCGCGTCGAGCGCAGCCCGCAAGAGGAGCTGCCCAACCCCGCGCCCCCAGCTCGAAGGGAGTCCGTAGAAAGTATCGAGCTCTCCGATTCGCAGAGGGTGCGCATCCGGGTCCGAAGAGCGCCGGATCAGGGCAAAGGCCACAAGTTCGCCCGCATCCTCAGCGACCAGGGTGACTTCGTGCGGCGCGTCCCGCTCGAAGCGCTCCGCAGGGGAGGGCAGGAGTGCGAGCCGGTCGGGCGGCAGAAAGTGGGCCCACGCGGTGCGGGCCGCCTCGACGAAGATGCGGCCAATCGCTGCGGCGTCCGCGGGCTGTGCAAGGCGGATCAGGATCTCCATCTCTAACGAGCGTAGCCGGGGGCCTTTTTGGGGGACGCGGAAAAAGCGAAGCCCCCACGCGGACGACGGCGGTCCGCGCGCTAGGGATGGTCCTTTGCGGGCTGCGGCGCAGGAAGGGCCGCGGGAGCGGAGACGGCCCGGCTCGGCAAGCTTGCCGCCGCGAAATGGAGGAAGACCCAGAGCAGCGTAGCGACGAGCGCCGCCGCAAGAAGCGACGCTGCGATGGCGACGCGGCGGATGCGACTCTGGCGACGCGCGTAGGCCTTCTCCGCTACGGACCGATCCGCTTCTGCGCCCGCCCGGATCCCCGCGGCCGCCTTCGCATGCTCGGGGATTCGCACCAGCTGAACGGTCACGTTGTCCGGCCCCCCGTGGTGGTTTGCGAGGTCGACGAGCATCCGCACCGCGTCTTGCGGCCGCGCGTTTGCGAGCGCACCCACCATCTCGGACTCGGGAACGCAGCCCCAAAGCCCGTCTGTGCAGAGCAAGAAGCAATCACCGGGCCTCGCGGCCACCGGCCGGATCTCGACCTCTAGGTCCGGCTCGCCTCCGATCGACCGCAAAACTTCGTTGCGGCGCGGATGGACCGCGGCCTCGGCGGGGGTGAGGAAGCCCCGGCGCTGCAGCTCCGCCACGTACGAGTGGTCGGCCGTGAGCGCCATGAGCTCTCCGTCGCGCAAGACGTAGGCGCGGCTATCGCCCACGTGGGCAACCCAAGCGTCCTCCGCGGCGGCGAGCAGAAGCGCCACCCCGGTTGTGCCCATGCCCGCGTAGCGCGGCTCGCTGCTCGCGACCTCGAGGATGCGTTTGTTCGCCGCGAGGAAGGCCTTGCGCAGCGACTGCTCGGGCTCTTCGTGGCTCTCGCCGAGCACCTTCCCGATCGTGTCCACCGCGATGCGGCTCGCGACTTCCCCGCCCTGGTGGCCTCCCATGCCGTCCGCCACGACCAGCGCGCGCCAGCCTGCACCGTTGGCGAACTCACCGTACGCGTCCTGGTTGCTCGAACGCACCCGTCCGACGTGGGAGAGCGAGGCAACCTCCATGACGGTGAGCGCACCCTCGCTCATCGCTCAAACACCAGATCGATGTCGGCGATCTTGATGCGGTCGCCCGGACGCAGCGGGCTCATCTGGACCGCCGCTCCGTTGACCTGGGTGCCGTTGCTCGAGCGCAAGTCCTCGATCGAGACGCGGCGGCCGGAGACGTGGATTTCTGCGTGGTAGCGGGAGACGGTGCTCGACGGGATGGCGAGGTCGTTGTCCGGCAAGGAGCCGATCCGGATGCGGCCGGGCCGCAAGGCGATGCCCTCCCCGGCACGTGGGCCTGCCACAAACACGAGGCGCCCCGCCGGGCGTCGTCGCAGGACGAGCCACGTTAAGAGGGCTAGGCCAAAGCAGCCGCCCGCGGCCCCGGCCGCAAGTGGCCAGATCGGCCGGCGGTAGAGCGGGTAGGGGACGGCACGCGCTTGCTTGAGGCCGCCTGCCGACACTTCGATGCGATGGGTTTTCCCGTCGAGCTCGGGCGTGAAGCGCGCGACGTAGCTCTTTGTCATCTGGGAGAGAATGTTGTCGTAGAACGCCGCCATTTGACCGGGATTCGCGGCCTCGACAAAGTCCCCCCCCGTCTCTTTCGAAAGACGCTGCAGCGCCTCGAGCCCGCCCCTTCCGAAGTTCGCATAGCCGATCGTAAAGACGGGGATTTGCACCCGTGAGCCGTCGCTCGCGGCCAGCGCGCTGGCGTCGTCGAGCTTGCGGACGCTGCCACCATCTTGGCTGTCGGAGAGCAGGATCACGAAAGCGCGACGGGGGATGTCCACGCCTTGGCGCACGAGCTCCACGGCGCGGTACATGCCGTCGTACAGCAGGGTCCTCATCGAGGTGGAATCGATCTCAAGCGTCGAAAGGCGCACCCGCGCATCCGAGCGTGCGGCGGAGAACGGAGCCACGACTTCCACTTTGCCGGCGAAGCTCGAGATTGCGATACGGTCGGCTGGACCGAGGCGGTCCAGGAAGCCGAGGGCACCGGCCTTCGCCTGGTCGAGCGCCTCGCCCTGCATGGTGCGGCTTACGTCAAGGGCGAGCACGCACGCCATGCCCCGGTTGCTCTCGCCAAGGGGCGTCAGCGTCACGGTCTTCGGGTCGACCGGGCGGCCATCCTCGGTGATCGCAAGGTCTACCGGGCGCAGGTGCTCGACTGGGGTGCCGAGTCGGGTCTGGGCGCGCAGATACAGATTCACCGCGGCGTCGGGGCGCACGCTCACCTCGACGTCGTCGAGCTCGAGGCGCTCGACCGAATGCATCTCGAAGCCGCCGGAATCGTGTTGCTGTGCCGCGGCCGGCGCTGCGACTGCGAGCGCGAAGACCGCGACTGACACGGCTGCGTAACGCACGGCTAGAAGACGGTACGGAACCGGAACGTGGTTCTTCCGAGCTTGACGAAGTCGCCGTCCTTGAGCTCGGTGCCCTCCGTCCGCTCGTCATTGACGAAGGTCGGGTTCTTGTCGCTAAGGGGCGCGATGACAAACAGTCCATCCTGGTGTTTCACCTTGGCGTGCTCCCGGGAGATCCACTCGCTCGGCAGCTGGACCTCACAGCCCTCCGATCGACCCAGCTGGCAATCGCCATCGGGCACACGGAAGACCTCGCCCTCGAGCTCCCCCTCCACGGCGATCAGCACACCCACGGTCTTGCCACGGATGGAAAGGGCCGCCTGGTACTTGGTTTCTCCCTGCGCGCCTGCCGGCGTCGGGGACGCGCCGCGGGGCGGGGAATATCCCGGCGACGGCATCCAAGCGGCCGGCGCAGGCGGTGCCAAGATCGGCTCGGGCCGGTCAAGCGTGGGCTGCGGTCGCAGCTCTGTAGACGCAGCCGACGGAGAGAGGGGGGGCGGCGCCAGCGAGGCCGGCGCAAGCGGCGCGCCGGGGAGGCGCTGGAGGGATTGGGTCGCGACATCCGGGCGGCGCGGGGGGAGAGCACCCCGCCGGACCCCGCTCGGCTTCGTGCCTTTCTTGCCCTTAAACAGTCCGCGCAGCGAGTCGAAAAATCCCAATGCTCCACCTCGGGTCGGCGCTGCAATCTCAGCCGCCGCGACCGCGAACCGACCGTAGAATACCGCGCTAGAAGCCCGCAGCCGCCAGCACGTCATCGCTCGGCAACCCGGCCTCACCCGCTACGGCTGCGGCCATGAAGCGCGGGACATAATCGGCAGTCTCGACCGGCAGCAGATTGCTTTCCACAAGTCTCCAGTAGGAGCGATCGCTGAACGGGTCGGACATGCGTTTTAGCGCGGTACGGACGCCATTTTCGCCGCGGTTGTAGCCCGCAAGAGCGAGCAAGAGGGCGTCCCCGCCGAACTCGAAGGCGAGATCGCGCAGATAGCGCGCCGCGACCTGGGTGGAGCGCTGCGGGTCGCGCCGGTCGTCGACGCCGCCTTCGATGCGCAAGCCGTAGCGCTTCGCGGTCGCGGGCATGAACTGCCACAGGCCGAGCGCACCGACCGGGCTCCCGATGTCCGTCTGATAGCCGCTCTCGATCATGGCGAGGTAGTGCAAGAGCTCCGGCATCTTTGCCCGCACCAGCTCTTCGCGCAGCATCGGCACCAGCGGCTCCCCGCGCTTTAGCGAACGCTCGATGAAGTCGTGTTCTTTGCGCATGTGCGCCCCGACGTCTTGGTAGAACGACGCCGGCACGCCGTCCCGGCTCTGGCGCAGCCCGACCAGCACAAGGCCCACGCGCTCCTCCAAACAGGGACGCACTTCGCTCGGCGCCACCTCATCCATCCTGCAGGCGTGGCCCTCGGCTGGGGCTGCACTCGGCGGGCGGGAGCGTTCGACGGCGTTGCGAAAGACGGTGGGAAGGTCGACCGGGCGACCGAGTTCGGCGGAAAGCCGGTCGCCGAGGCGTTCCATGGCGACTTGAATCACCATCTCGCGGGGCACGTCGTCGAGGCGTCCGTTTGAGAGCAGGAGGCCCGCCGCGGACTGGAGCTTTGCCTTGGCCTCCGGCCACTCGCGCAGCTCTGCGGCCTTGAGCCCGTCTGTGGCTGTGGCTGCGGCCTGATCGAACACGGGGTCGCTCTTTCGCCAGCGCCAAACGCCAAGGGCGACGAGTGCGATCACGATCCCCGCGAGCGCGAGAACGAGGAGCGTTCCTTTGCGATCCGTGTCGCTGTCGAGCTCGTCTTCGTCCTGCTCGAACACAAAGCGTGTTTCGCCGGCGAGCTCGAGCACGTCTCCCGGCGCGAGGAGCGTGGGTTCCGAAAGGGGGGCGCCGTTCAGCAGCGTTCCGTTCGCGCTGCCCAGGTCGACTGCGGTCCAGCCCTCGGCTGAGACGCGGATCAAAAGATGCTGGCGTGAGACCAAAGACGAGTCCAAGACCAGTGTGCAGGCCTCGTCGCGCCCGACGAGCAGATCTGCGTCGTCAAGCGGGATCGTCGCAACTCGCTCTTCGCCCTGGACCTGGACGAGGCGCGCGCCCATCTCCGCCACCCCGCTCCATGCGAACTACGGGCTGCTGCCCGTCGGAAGGTCGATCTCCACGACGGTCGATGGACCGATCGAGCCGGAGAGATAGCCATCGATCCGCGCACGGCTCCCGCCACGATAGACCTCGACCACTTCGATCTCAGCGATCGGGCGGCCGTGGTCCACGAGCCGACCCCGCATCCCCGGCTTTAATCCCCGCGGTGTGCCGAGGTCAATCAGCACCGCTTCGACCTTGCCTGCAGCTCCCTCGGTCGAGATGACGGTGCCGCTGAGCTTCTGGGTGCGAGGCGGCGCGGGCGCCTCCGCGGGCCTCGCTCCTGCTCGGTGTTCCTTTTTCTTCGGGGGGGGCGGTGGCGGCGGCGGTGGGGCCTCGGCCTGGAAGTTCACCCGAAGCTCGTAACCGAGGGCGCCCGCGTCCGGCGGCTCGGCGATCTCAAGAAAGTAGACCCCGGGCTTATCGACCCGAGCCTCTAGGCCGGTGATCGGTGCCGCACCGCTCTTGGCTTCGCCGAGCTTGGCAGCGGCTCCGTCCGTGATCTGGATCGAGTAGGGCGGGATGGGTTTCCCGTCCTTGCTGACCGCGACCACCTCCACGCTTACGCGCCCGGGGTCCGGAGCTTCAAAGCGGTACCAGTCCGCGCAATCGCCGTCGCCGCAGTTGAGGCTGTCGGCCTTCCAGGTTTCAAGCGGCAAGGGGTTTGCACCGGAGGGCTCGGCGTCCGGGTCGACCTTCTTGGCACAGCTGCCGAGCGTGGCGCCGAGCGCGGCTGCAGCGAGCAGGGCAGAGAGAAAATGTAGGTGGCATCGCATCCCCATGGTGTTTCCTAGTTTCGTGTCGAGCTCGGGGGCTCGGTATGAGCAATCGCAAGAACGGCGTCACCGCTGCGCAAGAGATAGTCGGCGAGCACTTCGATGCCGTCCTGCGGATAGCTGAGGGACCATTGCAGATGGCCGGCTCCAAGATCCTTCGCCTCGCGCAGCAAACTCGGAAACGCAAGGGGACCGCGCGCTTCCTTGCGGGGCTGGAGCTCCCGTTCGCCTTCTCCTTCGCGCACCCACACCCGCAGGGACACCTCCTGGCACTCCGGGCTCCACTGGAAGGTGTGGGAGCCGGTACCCTCGCGGTAGGTGAAGTTGTCCACGCCCTCGGCGCAGGTGAGTCGCAAGTCGCGCCGAGAGACGAGAACCCCGTTGCCTCCTTTCACCTGGGAGGGAACGCCCTCGAGGCGCACGGCGATGTGCAAGCTCCCTCCGCCCCCAAACATCGCGTCGCGAAGCTCGTCGGCCGAGTGGAGCCAGCTCCGGAAGCCCTCGCCGAGCGTGAGCGCACGGTCCTCGAGGATGGGCTTGGCTCGCCCGTCGGCGTAGAAGGTATCGAGCAGCT
>DAIOWK010000011.1:0-25529 GCA_036758525.1 Myxococcota bacterium | reverse complement strand
CACCGGCATGGGCAAGTCGACTACGCTGGCGACGATGATCAACGAGATCAACCGAACCCGGAAGGCGAAGATCGTCACGGTGGAGGATCCGATCGAGTTCGTCTTTACCCACGACAAGAGCATCATCACGCAGCGCGAGATTGGCACCGATACGTCCTCCTTCCCGGACGCGCTGCGGGCTGCGCTGCGCCAGGATCCCGACGTCATCATGGTGGGCGAGATGCGCGACCTTGAGACGGTCGACACGTCGCTCAAGGCTGCGGAGACCGGTCACCTCGTGTTTTCCACGATCCACACCAATGATGTGGCTTCCACGATCAACCGCTTGGTCTCGTTCTTCCCGACCGAGGAGCAGCCGCAGGTAAGGGCGCGTCTTGCGGAGAACCTGAAAGCCGTGGTGTCCTTGCGCCTGCTCGCGAACAAGAAGCAGAACGGTCGGGTACCGGCGGTGGAAATCATGCGCAGCACGCGCACGATGCAAGAGTGCATCAAGGACCCCGCCAAGACTGCGCAGATCACGGATTTCATCGCTCGCGGGCGGCCGGAGGGGATGCAGTCCTTCGATCAGCATCTGCTGGATTTGTTGCGCGCCAACAAGATTTCGGTCGAAACGGCTCTCGCCGCGGCGTCAAACCCGACCGACTTCAAGACCAAGCTCGAACTCGAAGGCGCTGCGCCGAGCAGCGATGGCCCTGACGAGAAGCCGTTGGAGCAATACGAGATCGAGGCGGACGAGCGGTTCTAGACGGCTTGGGGCCGGCGACGGCGGAGGCGCTTCGGTGACGGGCGGTTCGGACGACGTAGCGGAAGTCGAGGGCGCAGCAAGCGCCTCGCCGACCGGCGAGCAGGGCGAGGGGCTCGCCGGCGCGCTGCGCGCGATTGCCTTGCGCGCGGCGGAGCACGCGGGCGGGGGCGTGGCACTCGTCTACGGAATGGGCACAGGCAAAGAGGGTTCGGGGTTGCGGCTGCGTGCTGCGGCGGGCTTCCCGAAGGCGGGGGAGGCGCGCAGCGCGGCGACGGACCTGCTGGGTGCCGTGCAGGAGGTGCTGCGCTCGGGCAATCACCGCACGCTGCCCGCGACACCTGGGTTCGGAGCACGTGGAATGGGCGGGACGCTCGTCATGCCCCTCGGGTTCGAAGGGCGCGTGCAGGGCGCCCTCGTGGCCGCGGGACCTCAGCCGATCAGCCTCGCTTCGGTCGAATCCCTGGCGCTCCTCGCCGCAGTGGCCGCGATCCGCATCGACCACGCCCGCGTGTCCCGGGAAAACGACGCCCTCCAGAAGCGACTGTCGGAAATCGACCGGGTCGCAGACCAAAAGAGCGACGAGATCCTGAAGCTTTCCGAGACGCTCTTTGCTCAGGATATCGAGCTGCTCCGCAACCAGGAAAAGCTCGGCAAGATCGAAAAACTCAAGAATGACTTCATCGAGAAGATGTCGCGCGAGCTGCGGACCCCGCTCAACAGCATCATCGAATCGGTGATCTCCGTCCTTGCGAACGAGAACGACGCGCTTTCGGACAGTGCCAAGGCCGGTCTCCGCTCCGCCCTGGACGACGGCACGGCGTTCCTCCGCACCTTGCAAAACATCCTGGACCTCTGGCGGATCAAGCAAGGCGAGCTCCCGGTCGAGATCCACGAGGTGAGCTTCCGCGAGGTCGTCGACGAGGCGATCTTTAGCGTGCAGGACACGCTCGGGGACAAACCCGTCGTGATCGAGAAGCATCTGACGGAGCCCTTTCCGAAGTTCCGAACAGATCTCGCGAAGCTCAACCAGATCCTCTTTCTCTTGCTCGACAACGCCGCCAAGTTCACCCCAAAGGGTCATGTCACGATCCGCGCCGCGGTGAAGGACGGCGAGCTCGCGTGCGAGCTCGAAGACACGGGCATCGGGATCTGCCCGGACGACCAGCAGTACGTGTTCGACGAGTTCTACCAGGTGGATGAACTTGAATCGACGCGCTATCGCGGTGCAGGCCTGGGGCTTGCTCTGGTGCGCGACCTGCTGGTGCTGTTGGAGGGCGGAATCTCGCTCTCGAGCGAGGTGGGGCGCGGGACCAAGGTCGCGTTCCACCTACCGGTGCAGGTGCTGCGCTGAGTGGCCGGCGCCCTTCGGCGCCCTGCCCTACTCCTCGCTTGCGCTCAGTTCGGGGTAGTCGGGAAGGATGTAGCCGGCCGCGATTTCGCGCAGCGCAATCACCACTTCTTTGTTGTCCTCGGTCTGCACGAGGGGGCGAGCGCCCTTCTTGAGCTGCTTGGTGCGAACCGACGCCATTTGAACCAGGTGGAAGCGGTTCGGCACCCGCTCGGTGCAGTCCTCAATCGTGATGCGTGCCACGAATCGCGACCTCTTTCCGGTTTGGGGGTGGCTCTTGCAGCTGCAAGAGTAGACAGCTGGGAGCGAAAAGGAAACCCCGGCCGGATTGCTCCGGCCGGGGTCCGAAGAGCCTTCCCTGAAGAAGGCCTCGAGGCGAGCACGGCTCGCCCCCCCCGCTACATGATCGGGGCTGCCGCTGCCTTGCGTCGACGACGGCGCGTGGCCTTCTTCCGCCCGCCCTTCTTGCGGGCTCCCTTCTTCCGGCCACCCTTGCGTCGCGTGGCCTTCTTGCGCCCGCCCTTCTTGCGGCCGGCCTTCCTCCGCGTTCCCTTCTTACGAGCTGCCATTCTGGGTCACCCCCCTGTTGCTTGTCTCGAGCGTGGTCTCGCGCTCCGCAGTTCATCAGCGACGGTGCCGCGGGTGCATCGAGTGAGCGACGATCGCTCCGGTCGCCTTCGCGCATCACGCAAGGGAGACCGCTTTGCTCCTGCCCCCTATCGGACCCCGGAACCTGCAACTTAACGGCAGACGAGCCCGTTCCAGTCGCAAACCGCGGCTCTAGAGCCACTCTTGCCGCCCACGCTAACACTCGGTTTTCCACGCCGTCAAGTAAGAACCGCAAAAAAAACAACGCGATGGGCACCAAAGCTGCGGGCCGAGGGATGACTTCGGGGCTTGCGTGATTGCAGCGCACGGCCGGCGGAGAAAAAAGCAGGGTGGGATACGCGTAAACCGGTGCACGTGGCGCGCGCGTCTAGCGGGGGGCCGTGGCGGCGGGGAAACTAGCGCTTTCGCTTGTGGCGCGCGCGCTTAAGAAGCTTCTTCTTCTTGTGTTTGCGCATCTTCTTGCGGCGCTTCTTGATTACGCTGCCCACAGCGACACCTCGGCGGCGGGAATGCGCGAGGACGTGTAGGCCTTCGCCCTTGTGAAGTCAACGGGTCCGCCCTGCGCGCGAGGCCGCGGAGTGGCTCAGGCCGTACGCTCTTCGACCACGGGGTCGACTTCGCCACCGCCGAGGCGACGACGGACTTGGCCGAGCCAGCGATTTAGCATGTGACGCCGCGGCAAGAAGCGAAGGACCGGATCGCGTCGCTCGCCCAGGCTCCGGAGCTCGGCGCGGATCACCTGATTGCCCGGATCGATCATGAGACCGCGGCGGAGGTAGCGCATCCCCTCGGCCTTGAAACCGAAAGCGAGGTGCACGCGCGCCAGGTTGAGGTAGAGCTCGGGATTGAAAAACTCCTCCTTCACCGCCGCGCGGCACAGCTCAAGCGCCTTGTTGAAGCGGCGCTCCACGAGGGCCAGACACAAGCCGTAGTAGGAGGCATACTTGGCGTTGCTGCGCTGCAGCCCGTGGGCTGCGCGCAGGTGCTCAAAGGCTGCTTCCTCGCGTCCCGCCGCGAGCAAGCCCTTTCCGCGATCGAAGTGCTCTTCCGCCGAATAGGTCGCTTCCATGTTTCCTCCGCCCAGCCAGGGTTCGGTGATCCGGCTCACCCCCCGACCGGAAGAGCGCAAGGCGCGTGCCGAACTCTCTAACCGGCAGCAAGGCGTGCAGGAGGCGAAAGAGACACAGGGAATGGCGGGGGGCGTCGACTGGGGGGTTCCGCACACGAGAACGATCTCGTAACTCGTGGGTTCGAGTTCGTAGTTGCCGCCGAGGCGGCGGCTGCGATCAGAACCGCTCGAGCAGATCCGAACGCTCTGCCGCGACGAACTCCGCGCGCAGGCGCTCAAAGTCCTGTTCGGAGAGGGGCAAGAAGCGGATATCCCCCCGGCGCCGCCAATAGAGAGGCGCGTCTGGGAGGCGTTCTCGATGGAAGTGCTCTTTCTTCAGGTTGCGGACCAGGATCTTTTGCGTCTGCGTGAATTCGAAGTCTTCCACAATCCGCACGAAGTCGGGCATCCACTTGCGGTCCATCCCGCCCTCGCCGATCTGGCGTTCGCAGAATTCGAAGAATTCCTTGGGATCGAAGGACGCTCCCGGGCGCAGCTTGAGCGCGGCCATCACCAGCTCATCGGAAACCGGACACGGTACTCCGTAGGCCGCCGCGAGCATCACGTCCGGATGTTCCGCCAAATGACGTGCGACCTGCGCCGCCGAGAAGTTCTCCCCGTCTTTGCGGATCCAGTCATCCGTACGACCGTCGAAGAACAGGAAGCGCCGGCCGTCGCGCACAAAGACGTGGCCGAGGTCGCCGGAGTGGTAGACGCCACCCCGGTACTTCGAGCTGTTGGCCTCAGGGTTGTCGAAGTACCCCTGGAACAGCCCCGTATCCGCGGCAAGCCTGCAGATCTCCCCAACCGCCTCGGCATAATTCAGGATCTTGCCGTCCGGACCGAGGCGCGCGGGCGGGCATTCCTCGCCGCGTTCGTTCAGGATCTTCACCGCCTCCTCGGTGATTTCCCCGACGCTTCCCCGTGGGTCGGTCTTTTTGCGGAAGGTGCTGATCGCGGCCTCGGTGGAGCCGTAGAGCTCAAACATATCCTCGAGCCCGAGCCATCGGGTGAAGCGGTCGATGTCGGGCGGGGAAGCCCCGTTCCCCACCGCGTACTTCAGGCGATTACGGGGATTGCGTGCCACCTGCTCGAGGATGCGTTGCTCGTCCCCGCCGTATTCCTTCTCGATTGCGTCCAGGATGTAGTGGACGGGTTCGCCCACGTAGTTCCAGTAGGTTACGCCATGGTCGAGCACGTCTGGCACGAAGTTGCTGGCGCTAAAGCGCTCCCGCAGCGCGAGCTTCCCACCCACCCAGAACGCCGGGGAAAAACCCAGGAAGATGGCGTTGGAGTGGAAGAGCGGCATGCAGGCGTAGCCCACGGCGTCACGGCCGAGCTCGAGATTGCGTGAAACCGCCAGGCCCGTGACAAGCAGCTTGAAGTGGTTGTTGTTGATGCCTTTCGGCAAGCCCGTGGTGCCGGAGGTGTAGATCACCATGAGATTCGTCTCAGGGCTGACGGTCACGTCGGGTGCATCGAGAGAAACGCCGGCGCTCCCGATCTCCCGGACCAAGCAGGCGTCGAGGTCGTCGGCCGCCTCGCTGCTCTGCTCGGAATGGCGGCACACGAGGACGTTCTCCGCCGCAACATGCTTGAGCGAGCTGCGGACCCGCTCGAACTCAGGAAGATAACGCTCGTCGAGGACCACGAGGCGCGCACGCGAGTGGTTCAGCACTCCGGCGAGCGTGTCCCCTCGCAGCCCCGTATTCACACCGAAGAGCGTGAAGCCCAGGTATCCGCAGGCGCCACAGACCGCAAGCAGCTCGAGGTGGTTATCGAGCAAGATCGCGACATGGCCGGGTCGCGCCTCGTTACACGAGCCCAAACGCTGGCGCAGAAGGTGCGCAATCCGCACGCATTCATCGCGGTAGCGCCGATAGGTCCAGACACGCTTGCCCTCGAGCAGGAAAGGCGAGTCGCCTGCTACCGCGTGAGCGGCGCGCGCTTCAATCTGCGCGCCGACGGTGAGAGGGGCTTGGAAGGTGAGCGGACCAGAACCCACGATGGTCTCCTGCAGCCTCGATCAACGATGGACGAGAGTCCGACCTTACCAGATCAGACGACATCGAGCCGCAGCGGAGCTCCCTCGGAGTCAGTGCTCAATGATCTCGAGGATGTAACGCTTCTTCTCCTTGCCGCTCGCGGCCGCCATGATGGTGCGAATGGCGGAAGCGTGTGCTCCACCCTTTCCGATGACTTTGCCTAGGTCTTCTTTTGCGACACGCAGCTCGAGCACGTGCGCGTGCTCCCCGATGACTTCCTTGATCTGAACCTCCTCAGGCTTGTCGACCAGTGCTCGTACGACGGCTTCGATAAGCGCCTTCATGACCCCTCCACGACCGCAACTCGGAGCACAGGCGCCTCGCATCCCCTCGGCCATGCGTGCGCGAGTTCCCCGTAGGCTCCAGTCTACGCTTAACGCGTGTCCGTCGGGAAGCGAATCCGCGGGTTCTCTCAGGGCAAATCCGTACTCGCCCTCCCCTCTGCGCCGCCGCCGTGTGTGCACGCTCTACGCGGGGAATCTCCCGCGGTTCTCTTCAGCTTTTTCCCCGTCGGGCCGAACATCACCGGTATGGGGGCAATTCGACTGGATGGGCTCGTTCAGCGCTTGGGCAAGCGCGACGTCTTGCGGGCCATCTCTCTTCAGTTGCGATCCGGCGAGGTCCTGGGCCTAAGCGGGGCGAACGGGGCGGGCAAGACGACGCTCCTCAGAGTCATCGCGGGCCTGCTGCTTCCCACAGCCGGCGTGGTTCGCGTGCTGGGCAAGCCTCCCGATCGTGCTCGGCGATCCGGGTGGATCGGCTGGTGCGGGAGCGGCGACGGGTCGTGGGTCCGTAGGCTCGACCTTCGAGGCGGTCTTTCCTTCCACGCGAGGGCCGGAGGCCTTGGACGCAGCGCCGCGGCAACCCGTATTGACGAACTAGCCGAGCGACTCGGATTCCGCAGCCATCTCGACATGCCCGCGGAACGCTGCTCGGCCGGGATCCGCCAGCGCGCAGCGCTGGCGCGAGCCCTCCTGCTCCGGCCGCCCGTCTTGCTGCTCGATGAGCCGATGCGCGGAATCGACGCCGCCTCCCAGACAGAGATCCTGGGCACACTCCGGCTCGAGCTTGCCGGGCGCACCGCGATCTGGGTATCTCATTCCAAAGCGGAGCTCGCGGCCATCGGCGACCGGAGCGCCGAGCTCAGCGAGGGGCATCTACGCGAAGCGCCCCGCTTGTGGACCGCTGCATGACCCGCCTTGCGCGGCAGCTCGCGGCGGTGGCGCGCCGGGACGCACGGGTCCAACGCACGTACGGGATTTCGGTCGCTCTTGGCCTCCTCTCGAGCGGTTTCGGACTCTTCTCCTACCACTTCGTGGGTCGTCTTGTGCCTTCAGGCGGGAGCATCGGGCTCCCGGCCGGCGGCTACTTCGCTTTTGTTTGTACGGGCCTCATGCTGCACATGATGGTGATGGCGACCCTGAGTGCACTGGGCGGCGCGCTGGCCCGGGAGGCCGCTGAAGGGACACTCGAGCCCGCGTTGGCCAGCGGCGTGTCACCGGCGGCACTCGTGGCGGGCGCAACCGTCGTGCCCCTGGGGCTCGCACTGGTCCAGGCTGTGATTTACGCGGGCGCCGGGAGCTGGCTCAGTGGGATCGCCTGGTCGCAGGCCTGTGTTGCGACGGCGCTCGTTACGCTCGCCGCCACACTGGTTGCCTGCGCACCCGTCGGCCTGCTCGGTGCCGCGCTCTGGCTCCTCCTGCGGCGACCTGGCGTCGTGACGACGCTTACGGCGTTCGCCTTCGGAATCCTGGGTGGGGTCTACTTTCCCGTGGCGCTGCTGCCCGCACCCCTGCGCGCGGTTGCGGATTGGGTGCCCCTCGCCGTCGGGCTGCATGCCTTCCGCGGTGCCCTCCTGGAGGGTGCCGGACTCGCGCAGGCCGCACCGGCCCTTTTCCGCCTCGGGCTTGTGGCAACGCTTACCTTTCCTCCCGCGGTGCTTGCGCTGCGCTTCGCGTTCGACCGCGCCCGTCGTCAGGGCTCCCTCGCCCTCGCATAGCCCGAAGAGGGCCATGGATCACCGTGCCGTCTTCGCCGGATCGGTGAACGGGGCGCACCCGTCTGCGCGGAGTGTGCACTCCTTCGCGCACCCGACGGGCCCAGAGCACAAGCCGCGCAGCAACGAGCCCGTAGCAGCGGGCCAAGCCACCATCGACGCGCCGCCAGGCCGGCCCGGGCTCGCCTGTGCGGGCCCGCGCGGTGGCCACCCCAAGGATCTCATCGGCAGAGATCCACCCATCGGCGCAGCGGCGGGCGTCCCCTCGCAGGAGCCACGCCTCACCGCGGCGTCGGAGCACCCGATGCAGCACCAGGCGCTTTCCGACGATGGCGAGCACGATTTCGCCCCGTCGTGGCAACCGCGCCTCGAGTCTTACCCGGTCTCCGGGTCGAAGCGCAGGCCGCATCGACAGACCTTGCGCGACGAGTTCCAGGGGGCCCGCAGCGAGGGCAGTGCGCAAGAGCTCTACGAGCTCGGGGCGGGCCATCCGACCCGCTGCGGCTCGAGGATTTACGGAGCCGGCGGCACGCATGGGACGAGGGTGGCGGGGGCGGGTTCCCACCTGGCACGCCCCGCGCCGCCAAAGGCGAACGAAACGACGCGCTCGTCCTTGGGAAAGCCAAGTCGCACAATGGGTACCCGAGCGGCGAGTTTCGCAGCGACATCGAGGCTTCGTTCCGCCGACACAGGATCGTGAAAGGGCGCGAACGAATTGCCCAGAACCGCCGCCGCGCCGGAGGCACCTCCGAGCGGCTCCACCTCAATCCCGCGGGCGTGGTGGATCAAATGGATCGCTCGGAGCGGCGCGGAATCGGAAAGCGAAAGTGGTGCATCACCATGCCATGGCGTGCCGTAGGCACGGAACCCCGACTCGGTCGGACGGATTGCGATCCGATCGTCGGACAGCACACGCACATCGGGGGTGCCCTGCATAAGCCGTGCGATCGTTGTCTTCCCTGCCCCCGACGGTCCGCTGAAAAGGAGCGCCTCGCGACCCCGCATCACTCCGCAGGCGTGCAAGAGGAGGCCCTCCTCGCGTGCCAACCGATGCAGAAAGATGAGTTCGTCGAGTGGATAGGCGAGAGGATAGTGACGCTCTCGCGCGTAGAATGACTCGGGATCGACCACGACTTCACCGGTGCGAAACTCCGCGTCGAAGCGCGCCAAGCGTTGGAGCCGACCCTGGATTCGGAGCGCGATCACCCAGTCATGGCCAACCTGCGCGACATCAAAGATGCCGCCACCGGAGTCGTAGCGGAGCGCCTCGGCCGCCGGCGGGTGGGAGCGTCCCACACGCACGCCCACGTGCACGTGCGCAGAGTCCGCGGATGTAGCGAAGCGCCGAAGAGGGCCCGCGGGCCAGCGCCAGCGCAGCTCCGGAGGCACTTCGATGCCGATCCTCAGCTCTGCAACCGTGAGTCCGACCAGCAGCGTTCGTGCCACGGCTAGCTACCGATATTCAGGCACATAACGGTCGGCTGGCTGGATTGCTGGCACGAGCCGGCCGCACCACCGAAGCCACCGGTGCCGACATCCATTTTGCAGTTGTCCGGGAAGCTCGCCATGACGTCGAGCTCGATCAGGCGGATCTGCGGCGGCTCGTAGGGACGCCGCCCACCCGGGTTCTCGCCTTCCCCGCCGCTCATCCTACCCCTCCGATCTGAAGGAGCGGGCTCGCGCCGTGACTCTTACAGCCCGATCCGCATCCTCCGCAGGAGCCGCCTTCGGAACCGGGCCCGCCCCCCGCATCCTCAAGCGCACCGCGATAGGTCTGCTCGCGCACCCCCGTGAGAGTGCAAAGAAAGTCGACATTGGAGTGATTGGTCTCTGTCTCCCAGAGTGCGATCCCCGGGCAGTTGTTACAGACTGCCCGGCTCTTGCAGCTTCCGCACTTCGAACTTTCCTCGCGCTTTAGGGCGAGGATCTTCGGAAATTCGTCGAAGTAGATTTCTGCAAGGTCGCGCTCGCGCAGACTGTGTTTGAAGTTCTTCACCATGAGACAGACCTGCACGTTGCCGTAGGGATCGATGTGCAGTGAGTTCTTCCCAGCGCCGCAGGAGAAGAGCGCGCTCGAATCCATCTCCGGCTGCGGCTCCTCGGTCAGGTATTTGCGCCACGCGCGGTCCTTCTCGATGTCTTTGGCTTCGAAGGCGACGATCTCCTCGGCCGAAAGCCGCAGGGTATGCGGCTTCCGTCCGCCCTCCATCGTCGCAAGGATCACCGGGTCGTAGCGGAAGTCGACGCCGAGATCCTTGGCAAGCTGCGCGATGCCCGCGATCTCATGGGCATTGTCGCGCGTCACCGGACACTTGAGTGCCAGAGGGTGGCTGCCCGCCAGAACGCGCGAGATGCCTGCCAAACACCGGTCGTAGGAACCCGGCACAGCCACGACCTTCTCGTAGACGTCTCGTGTGAGCCCATAGAGCGAGATCTCCACAAGATAAGGCGGGAGTTCCTCCCACAGTTCTGCGATGCGGTCGTCGATCAGCGTGCCGTTCGTGAAGACGGTGACGAGCATCCCGCGCTCTTTGGCGTGGCGATACAGCGCGCCAAAGTCCTTGCGCAAAAGCGGATCTCCCCCGGTCATCAGGAGAAAGAGCGTTCCGAGGTCCGCGAGGCGGTCGATCAAAGCTCGGATCTCGTCCCCGGTAAGCTCCCGGCTGCGGTCGCCGGGTGGGCAGTAGCAATGGCCGCAGTGGAGATTGCAGCGATAGGTCAGCTCGATCGAGGCGGACACGGGCGTACGGTCGGCCGCGATCCGCCGCTTGTAGTCCTTGTTGAGCGAGTCACTGGGGACCCGCTCGAGCCCCGCCGCAACGAGACCCGCACGCGCGAAGTTCATCGCACCACCTCCGCCCCCACCGTGGCGCAGCCGGCGCGTTCAAGGTCCGCTGCGAAGGTCGCGACGTCGGCCAAGGCCCGAGCCGGATCCACCTCGAAGGTGCTGGCGACGGCCCCAGCGATTTCTCGCAGCGAGCGTGTACCATCCAATGCCTTCCACACGAAGGTTCCCACTTCGTTTAGCGTAAACAGACCCATCTCTTGGGCTCGCCGTCGCACCGGAACGAGAATCGTCTCGCCGGCGATCGTTCGTGCGACGACTCCCGATGCACGGCAGAACACGCTCTCTTGTGTCATAAGGATCGCTCTCCTGCTTGCAGCCAGGTGCGCGCGGGCTGCGCAAGGCGGCGGCCAAATCCAGGCTCTTCACCCCGCGCGGCGTACCACGCCGCGCCGGGAAGCGTTGCCCATGCCGCAGTGCGTGCGACGTCCCACCAGCTCTCGCCCAAGAGGAGCTTGGCGACCCGACCGGGGCGGCGGCTCGCTTCGTCGCGCATCGAGGCCGAGAGCGAGCGGTGCAGGAGCCCGCGACGCACGGGCCCGGGTGCCAGCGTGGCGATCACTTCCTTTGGCACCGGTGTTCGGAAGAGCTCGCGAGTCGAGACAAGCCCCGCGTAGAGCGGCAAGCGCACACGCCAGGCGCAAGCCGCGCGAACCACGGACTCCCAGTCGAGGGGACCGATCGTAAGAAGTTGGTGGAGATCGTAGAGCCAGATCCAACGTTCGTAGGCGTGGCGAGCGCCATGGACGGCAGCAAAGAGCAGATTTCCAAGCTGCGTGGGCTCGAGCCGGCCGGACTCTTCGTTTCGGGCGCACAGGGTGCGCAAAAATCGCTCTCCGGAAAAGATCATCCCCCGGAGCAAACTCTCTGGACCTGCGGAGGCCCAATGCAACTCCACGAAGAGGTCGATGTCCCCCACCCGCCTGTGAAAGGCGACCTCGTGGCCCGCCGCGTAGAGACCGGTGCGAACCCGGGAGGATTGGATCGGTACGAAGCCCAGGGTCTCAAGCACCGCCGAGGCCAATCCGCGCTCATCCGCTGCCACCATGAGGTCAAGGTCGTCCATCGGTCGCGTGGCGGGGTCGGCGTACACCGCAGAGGTCCCGCCACGAGCGCGGGCCGGGCTCGTGAGGAGTGCCCATCCCTTAAGAGGTGCGGCCGCGATGCCGTGGGCACCGAGCGCTGCAAGCACCTCCTCGCCGGCGTCCAGGGCTACGACATTCTTGCGCAGCGTCGCGAAGTAGATGCCGCGGCATGCCTCGGCAAAGTCCCGCGGGAGGGGATCTCCAATCCGCCCGTCGCATTGTGCGAGATGCAAGAGGGGCGCCACCCGATGGCGCCGCGCCAGGCGCAGCACGGCCTCGGACTCGAAGATGAGATCGTCATCGAACGGGTCCCCGGCTCGGATGGCACCCGCTGCCGCCCGGACGAGATGCGCGAGCCAGCGACGGGCGGCGGACGCCTTGGGCGGCACAACGATCACCGACTCCCCTCTCTAGGTTCGGGCACGCCTTCGCGCGCGCGGGCACAGCCGTCTCTTCGGCCACTCCAGGCTTTCCTTGAGGGGGGATTTCCATCGCCAGCACAGCCCGTTGCGCGGGTCCATGCATGCCCGCGAGGCGGCAGACGCTAGGCGGAAGGGCCGGGGACCGTCCCCATGGGCACGGCGAGCTCGCGATAGGCCAGGGCGATGCGGTCGAAGACCGCGCGCTCGTCGAACAAAGCCCGGGCGCGGATCCGGGCGGCCCGGCCGAGGGCGCGGCAGCGGGCTGCATCGCCGAGCAGCGTATCCAGCGCACTCCGCAGGTCTCCCGGGCGAGCCGGCGGAACGAGCAATCCGGTCTCGCGTGACGACACGGCCTCGCGACATCCGCGGATCGCCGTCGCGACCACCGGGCGTTCCATCGCCGACGCCTCAAGCAACGTGCGTGGGAAGCCCTCCCGGTAGGACGGCAGTGCCAACACGTCCATCGCCGCGTAGAGCGGCGGCATATCCCGCTGCAGGCCCAGCCAACTCACATTTCCCACCGCCGTAAGAGCCCGGGGTTCGAGTGCGTCGCGCTTGACGCCGCGCTCGTCGGGTCCAATCAACCACAGCTTTAGTCCCCGCCGAGCACCGACCGCGCTCAGCAGCTCGAGGACACCCTTCTCCCGTACGAGCCTGCCCACAAAGCCCACGACCTGCTCTCCGGGTCGAACGCCGAGTCGCCGCCGGAGCGCAGCACGGTCTTCAGCACCAAAGCGCTCCGGTGAAAAGCGCTTCAGGTCGACTCCGTTCCCAAGGCGTCGCAGCCGCCCGTCGGGCACGATGCGACGCCAGCGCGCGGTACGCACATCCTCGGCACTCTGGCAGAGCACGAGGTCTGCAAGACGTGACGACATGGCTTCGAATGCGCGCCACACATTGCGTACGGTCGGCCGCTGGCGCTCGTGGGAGTAGAGACCATGCACGGTGGACACGATGCGCGGCACCTTGGCAAGCCGCGCGGCCAACGCCGCCAGCGCGTTCACCTTTGGATTGTGGGTATGTACGACGTCGTAGCGCTCGCCTCGGAACAGGCCCACGTAGTCGCGGAGCGTACGAAGATCTGCGAATGGATCCAGTCGCCTTGAGTTCTCGACGACGTGGACACCGAAGCCTTCGTCGCGCAGCTCTTGCAGGAGCGGACCGCTCCCGCAAACCACGTCGACGGAGTGGCCCTCGGATCGACTGGCCCGAAGTTGCCCGCGCAGAAGAAATGCGCAGAAGTAGTCGGTGTTTGCAACGTGTGCGATCCGCATCCCATCTCCAGGGCGTCGCGCTCTGCGCGAACCCGCTTGAACTAGGCTGCTACCGGGGGCTGAAACTTCGCCGGGCGGGGGGTCGCCCGGGGGGTGGCCCAGCGCTCAAGCCAGCGCTGGAGCACGAGCAAGCTCCACACGCGCCAGGCGTGATCCGCGCGTCCGCGTTCGTGATCGAGGACGAGTTCCTGCACGGCCTCGGTCGAAAGCCAACCCGCGCGCGACACGGGCCCAGGCGCAAGCGAGTCTCGCACCAGACTTCGAAGCGGACCGCGCAGCCACGCACCAATCGGAGCGTCAAAGCCGGCTTTTGCGCGGCGCCTCACCCGTGAGGGCAACTCCCCGCCAAAGACATCGAGCAGAGCGATCTTCGAGCGGGCGCCGCGGAGTTTCAGCCTTGAGGGCAGCGCGGCGGCGTGTTCCACAACCCGGTGATCGAGGAACGGGACGCGCACCTCAAGACCGTGCGCCATGCTCCCGCGGTCCACCTTTGCCAGCATGTCGTCGGGGAGGCCGAGCAGAAGATCCACGCGCAGGCGCGTATCAAGCTCATCCCGCCCGCGGGCCAGCGCGCGCAACTCGCGCATCCGGTGGAGCCCCGCTTCCGTCGCATCTCCCATCCACGGAACGAGGCGCTCTTTCTGTTCTGCCCCGAAAATGCGCGCGAGAGCGAGCGCCTGCGCGTCGGGGCCCAACTCTGCGCACGCCAAGAGCTTCCGGGCGCGGCGGACGAGTTCCCCGCGCCGCGTCCCACGATCCTCGACCATCCGCCGCAGCATCGGCTCGGCGAGGTAGACGCGCAGTGGGGTGGGCACGCGTCGCCAGCGGGCCAGCCACCGCGCCGATTGGTAGCGGCGATAGCCGGCGAACAACTCGTCTGCGCCATCGCCCGAAAGAGCCACCGTGACCATCCGGCGAGCGAACCGCGACAGCAGGCTCACGGCCAAGAGCGAGGAATCGGCAAAGGGCTCGTCGATGGCATCGAGCAGCTCCGGGGCGGCGCCGAGCACGTCGTGGGCAGCAAGCGGAACCTCGTGATGGCGGGTTCCGAGACTTTGCGCGACGGCTCGGGCGTACTCCCCCTCATCGAGCAGGGGCCACTCGGGAAAGCGCGCGGAGAACGTGTCCAGCGGACCCGCCTCGCGCACTGCAAGCGCCGTCACAATGGTCGAGTCGACGCCCCCGGACAAGAAGCAGCCCACCGGCACGTCGCTCCGCAGCTGAAGCCGCACCGCGTCCGAGAGTCTGGTGTATAGACCCTCGCGCCAGCCCGGCTCCTCGTCCGCCTCGGTCGCCGCAGGCAGCGACCACCATTCTGAGACCTGGTGGCGCCCCTCCGACCAAGCGAGCAGGGATCCCGGCGGGAGCTTCGCGACATCCTGCACGATCGTTCGCGGCGCCGGAACAAACCCGAAATCGAGGTACTGAGACAGGGCGTGAGGATCCACCGTGCGGGAGCCTCCTTGTCCGACAAGGACAGCCCGCAGTTCCGAGGCAAACCATACGCCGCTTCCTGACGCGCTATAGAAAAGTGGCTTAATGCCGAGGCGATCGCGCGCCAGGAAGAGTCGTCGTTCCACGTTGTCCCAGACCGCCAGCGCAAAGATGCCGTTCGTGTGCTGAAGCGCACTCTCGATGCCGAAGGCCTCGATCAGCTCGAGCAGCACCTCGGTGTCTGTGCAGGTTCGGAAGGTGAAACCGGAGAGGTGGCGGCGAAGCTCCTGATGGTTGTAGATCTCCCCGTTCAGCACGATCCAGGTTCGACCCGAACGGCTGCGCATCGGCTGTGCCCCTGCGGGCGTCGGATCAAACACCGCGAGGCGTCGGTGCACGAGGCCTACCTGCCATGTTTCGCCGGCTCCTTGGAACGTGGCAGACCGCGCAAGACCCTCCCCATCGGGACCGCGGTGGGCGAGTGCTGTGGCCATCGCCGACAGATCGGCTTCCTCGACTGTCCCCCGCGCAGCGATTCCTGCGATGCCGCACATCTCAAGCACTCCCGCCAGGGAGCTTGGCGATGCCCAGGGGCTGAGAGCGCGCAGCGCGCTCACGCAGTGAATCCCGCACACCGCGAAGCTGGTCGCGTAAAGCCGCGCGCACGTGCGGCCGTCGGACCGATTGGAGGAGCTTCGCCGCCTGAAACACGAAAAGGCCGGGCACCTCACGCAAGAGCTCTCTGCCCCGTGCATTTCGCAGCGTGAGCCAGAGGCGATTGCGCACAAGGAGGTACTCGACGAATTGTGACTTCGCGCCGGAACCGCCGCGGTCGTGTACGGCTTCCGCCAGAGGCACGTAGCGTGTCCTCCAGCCCGCGGCGCGCAGGCGCCACGCCAGGTCAACGTCTTCGTAGTACATGAAGAACCGCTCCGCGAACGGCGCTTCGCCGGTCGCGCTGACTTCGCGGAGCGCGGCACTTCGATAGAGCGCTGCAGCGCCGCAAGCGCCGAACACATCTTCTTCATTTCCGAAATGCGCCGCGGGCTCGCTTCTTCCTCGGTCCACAAAACGCGTTCGACCCGCCGTCGGTACGATGCCTGCGGAGTCCAGAAGCCGCTCGGGCCCCGGAGCCAACAGGCGGCCCACCGCGGCACCGAGGCCCCGATCGCGGGACAGTGCCGCCAGAAGGTTCCTGAGATAATTGGGAGCCAGGAGTACGTCGGGGTTCAGCGCGAGAAAGAATTCCCCTCGGGCCGATCCGAAGTTTAGGTTGTGGGCGGTGGCATAGCCTGCGTTGTAGTTGAGGCTCCGCACATGGACCCGCGGATGGCAGCGACGCACATGCTCCGCGGTGCGATCCGCCGAGGCATTGTCGACGAGCAGTACTTCCTTCACCACGTCGCCCTGCGCGAAGACGCTGGAGAGGCAGAGGTCGATAAAGGAAAGGCTCTGGTACGTCACGATGGAGACAGAGACCGTCATGCCCGGGCTCCCAGCTCGGCCACACGCTCGAGCGCTGATACGAGACGCGGCATGGTGGCCGCTGCGCAGAGCGAAGCGCGAACCTCTGCGCGGGGGCCGGGCAGAGGTTCACCTCCAAGCGTTCGCCGTCGAAGATCCTCCAGGCACTCGATCAGTGCCTTCGGACTCTCGGGATCGACCACGCGGCCGAGATCGTGAGTGAGGACGAGCCTGGCCAGGGGCCCCGGCGGCGCGAGGGCGACGAGAGGCCTCGCCGCGCCTACCGCGTCGAAGAGCTTTCCCGGAATTGGGTCTCCGCCGCGCTCCCCCTCGGGAGCCAGATAGAGGGACGCGTGAGCCCCTCGCAAAAGGCGCCCCAGTGTCTCCCGCGAAACCGCTGGCTCTGCGCGCACCCATTCCGCGAGTCCGAGTCCGAGGATCCGCTCCGCCGCCTCCGCCTCGATCCCCACGAAGCGGACAGACACCGTGGAGCGAACACTCGGATCGCTCTTTGCCCATGCCGCGAGCGCCAAGAGGCAACGCTCGAACGTCCTCGCCTTCCGGTCGAGGAGAGCGCTGCCGGCGTGTACGAGTTCGAGCCGCGCACTGGGCGGAGCACCAGGATCCGCTCGCAGTTCCAACGCCTCGGGAGCGAAGCCGGTGAGTACGGTTTCGCTGCGCTCGGCCAGATCGGGGATACGCCGCAAAGCGCGATCGCGGGCGCCGTCCGACGCAAACACCACGCGGTCGGCCAGGCGCAGCACCGCCTCCTCAAGTCGTTCCTCCAGGCGGCGTCGCCAGGGCGGGAGATGGGTACGCGCGTGGTTTTCAGTCCATGCGTCACGAAAGTCTGCGACCCACGGAACGCCCAGAGCACGTGCGGCGAGCCCCACGCCGTGGGCGGAGTACGGAGGCGCCGTCGTATACACGACGTCCACGGCACGGACCAACGCGAGACTCGATGCGGCTGCCGCCGCGAGCGCGCTCCAGCCGACGTGCAAGTCCGGAACGAGCCAGCGCTCGAGACGTCCACGACCCCGTCCGGGAGCGGGCGCGCGGCCGCTGCGCACGGCGACCCTGCCCCAGTCCGGGTTGGGAACACGCAGGACGGTCGCCGCCGGCGGCACTTTCCCGACAAGGGCCGGATCCTGCACCCACGCCGCACGGTCCGCCGTCAAGATGATCGGTCGCCAGCCTGCTTTGGCCAGCGCGCGCACCAGCTCGAGCGTGCGCGCCACACCGCCCCCGCCGATCGGAGGGAAGTAGTAGGCGACCACGAGCGCGCGAGGCTTTCCTGACTTTCCTTGTCTATTCATACGCGCGCCTCGGCCTGCTCGTGCGAGATCTCCCCGGGATCCCTCGTTGCAGAGCGTGGCTTCACGTCCGCCATCCATGCCGCGAGTCGAGCCGCTGCCGCGTCGCCACGAAACTCCTGGAGCACTCGCTCCCGGGCTGCGAGTCCCAGTCGGCGGCGCAATCCGGCGTCGTTTAGCAGCGTCGCAAGTGCGACGGCCAGGCGATGCGCATCCCCCGACGGGACGAGAATGCCCGTATCGCCATCGCTTACCGCCTCGGGGATACCGCCCACGGGTGTACTCACGACGGGGAGCGCGCTTGCCATCGCTTCGAGAAGCGCGACCGGAAGCCCATCATGCCTCGCGCCGCCTTGTACCCGCACACAGGGAAGTGAAAAGATTGTGGCACGCCGCAGAGCGAGAGCGACCTCATCGGGCGTTGCAGCACCGTCAAAGCACACGACCTCGTGCAGGCCGAGCGCGCGCGCGCGTGCTGCACACGCTGTACGCAACGGACCATCTCCAAGGATGCGAACGCGGAAGGGTCCCGGCGCAGGGCTTTGGACCCGATCGCCGTTCGCCAGCAATCGGGCGGCTTCGATCAGTACCTCGATCCCTTTTGTGGGACCAATTCGCGCGACGCTCAGAATTTCCGGCGGATCCGCCGCCGCGGCCTGCCCGGGAAAGAAGCGCTCCACGTCGACGCCGAGATGTCCGATTCGCACCTGCGCCGCCGAGCCCGCGGCGATTCGAACACGCGTTGCGGTCTCGCCCGAGATCGCGCGCACGAACGCCGCCTCCACGGCGACGCGGGCAAGCCAGGGCCGAGGTTCCTGCACGTCGTAGGCATGGGCGGTGAAGCTGAACGGCAGTCCCACCAAGTGCCCGGTGGCCCAAGCGAGCCAGGCCGGATAGGTGGCGAAGCTCGCGTGCACGTGCCGCCAGTGCTCGCGCCGCGCCCGGCGAGCCAGGCTCGCAGCGAGCGCCACCAGACGGAATGGCACCCGCTCTGCAAGCGCGCGGTGGACCAGATCCGCTACTCGCGGTCCGCAGGTGAGACCGTCGCGCAGCGCGCGCGCGACCCAGGCCCGGCGGCCGGGCTGCGGGTAGCCGACCTCCTCCCCAAAGGCCGCGCGCCAGTCTGGGCCCGGGCGGAATGCCGAGGCGAGTGCTACCTCGACCCCTACGCTGCGGAGTGCCGCTACTTCATCACACACGAAAGGTACGGCGCACTCGACGATGAACCCGATCCTCATGCCGGGGTCCGTTCCAAGACATTGCGTGCAGCCACGGCGACCGTTCTCCGGAGAGCTCCGGGGCTCGCGGCGCGCTTTCGCTGGGCAAGACCGATTGCGCCGAACACGAGGAAGAGCACGAGCACCTGCGCACGATGTCGGTAGGCCGTACCGAGGTTGGACTCGACCAGCGCGTAGGAGATGCTGCCAAACAGCGTGAAACTCGCGATCGGCAACGCCGCGCCGAAGCGCCGCCGGATGGCGAGCAGGAAGCCGGCGACCACCTGTGGGAGCAGGGCATACCACGCCAGCATCTCCGGGAGCGCGAGGAGTTGGCGCGAGTTCCAAACCTGCCAGGGGGCCGGTGCGAGGAGAAAGTATCCGAGGCCGACGGGCAGGAAACTGAGCGCGGTGCTCGGTGTCGAGATGTCAACGTCGCCCTGATACGCCGACGCGCCGAACGCCAGCTCCCGTCGCGCGTGGTCGAGGGACTCAAGGCTCGCCTCATCACCGAGGCCTTCGATGGGCCCGACCCGCACCATAACGAGAGCCCCGAGGGCAAGCATCGCCGCGATCGAGACCGGGGCGCGTCGCCCACTAAGGCGCGGCACCACGATCGCCACCATGAGCGCCGACGCCGCCACAAGAGCGAGATACCCGCGCAGCTCGCCCAAGATGGAGAGGCCGAGCGCGATCGCGGCGATGGGACCGGCGCTGAACCGGGCGTAGAGCCGTTGTGCCGCTCGCACACACCCAAGAATTGCCGTCACCGCGAGGGCATCCTTCAGATTGAGACTCGACCAAAGCACAAGGGATGGGAAAAAAGCGGTGAGGAGGGCTGCGTATCGAGCCGCCGTCTCACCCCCGATCTCCCGGGCGAGACTCCAGGCGAGAACGGTGCATCCCGCGCCAAGCGCTCCGTTCAGCAGAGTCGCTGCGAGAGGAACAGGGCCGACGACGGAAAAAATGGCCGCGTTCCAGAAGTAGTACCCGACCGCGCCATGGATATCATCGGGGTACGCGCTCTGACCTGCCCAATGTCGCGCGAGCTCTTGGCCCAACGCCGAATAGCGTTGGTCGTCGAGAGCGAAGTAACCGTCGGGTGTGGCATAGGCGATCACAATCGCCACGCACACGCGGACCGCGAAGGCCGCAAGGAAGATGGGGACGAGCGTCTGCCTCTCGTGCTCGTCTCCCCGGAAGCGCAACCACAACGCAACCAATGCAACCGGGGGAAAGGCCACGGCCAGCGCCACTCCAAGATCGTCAGGAAGGAGGGCGAGGGCGGAAGCCAGCGCCGCTCCGGCCAAGAGCCCACTCACCCCTTCTTTTGTGAGCCGGCTCATGAGGGCTGGCCGTGAGACGCGATTCCCACGCTCGCGCTCCCGCCATGTCCACGCAGTCGTGCCAACTCCGACACAAGCCGAGCCTCACCGGGGATGCGTTCGAGCGCGTGTACGAGAAGATCGCTCGCGGCGCTGACTTGCCCCGCCTCTTCGAGGCTGCGCGCCGCGGCCAGTGCGGTTTCTGCGTCGCCCGGCGCGAGCTCGGCCGCCCGGACCAACTCGGTGGCCGCTGCCCGAAAGAATCCGGCCCGGGCAAGCACGAGGCCGGCGCTGCGCCTCGTGTACGCGGACTCAGGGGCAGCGACGCTCACGAGCTCCGGGTTCCGCGTGGCACGCAGGAGCGCCGTCAAAGTCTCATCTGCGCTGCGGGGGAAGCGCTCCAACGCCTGGCGTACCGCCTCGGCCGCCTCGCTGCCCTGCCCGCTGTCGAGCCACAGCTGGGCCAGCGCGAGCCAAGGCGCCGGTGAGGCCGGGTCGAGCCGGGTCGCCTCCGACGCGGCCGCGAGCGCCCCAATCCGATCACCCACCGCGTCGCGCGTCCGTGAAAGCGCAACCATCGACGCCGCTTCCAAAGGACTGGCCCAATGACTCTCCTCCCGCAGCTTGAGAGCCCGTTCGAGAACCGGCGCCCCACCGCCTCCCAACAAGAACTCCGCTTCCGCGGCGTCGGCCGCGAGCGCGAGCAGCGCGGGTCTCGCCGGTCGGACCCAGAGACCACGCGACGCCTCGCTTTCGCCCGCTGCGAAATCTCCCTGCGCGATGCAACGTGCGGCACGCGCTTCCGCGACGAGCGCAAGGCTCTGCGTTCCCGCGACCAGCGCCAACAGGAGCGCAAGGCCTGCAACGCTCCATCGAGTCACACGAGCTGCCGCCATCGGATGCGATCTATCGGCCTCCCGTGCTTCAGCGATGTTCCCGCTCCATGCAATTCCGGCGAGCGCAGCCGTGGCGAGTGCCACGGCCGGGACATGGAGTGGAAAGTCGACCAGGGAATGACAGGCCACGGCGATGAGACTCGCCGCGGGCGCAAAAGCCAGCGCACTCCGTCTCCGCAGTCTCACGAGCCGCTCGCCCAAAAGCCGGATGGCTGCGATCCCGAGCAGGAGAGCCGGCAGCCCGAGCTCGACCCAGGCGTGCAGCGGTTCGCTGTGGGCGTGGAGGACGGCGTAGGGTAGGCCGAGTGGTCGCGAACGCGTGAAAGCCGGAGCAAACGCCCCGAGTCCAGCACCGAGGGGGAGGTATGACCAAGCCGCACGTCCGGCGCTGGCATACACCTGCCAGCGTAAGCCTGCCGATAGTTCCCCTTCGCTGCCGGACGGCGGAAGAAGCCCGGGCAGAATCGCCGGCACAAACGCAAGCAGGACAGCGGCCCCGCTCAGCGCTCCCATCACAATCCATGTGCCCCACCTCGCAGGCAGCCGCTGGAGCGCGAGCGTGGCCGCACAGATCCCAAGTGCAGCGAGCAGCGCGCCGAGGGATTCCGTCGCCGCTACGCCCGCCCCAAGAAGGCCAAAGATGCCGAACCAGAGCAGCGCATCCTCACGCCGGCCACGCCGTGCGAGCTCGGACCCCACGAGCCTTGCGAACGCATAGGAAGCGGGCAAAAGCAGCCACGCCGCCAGGTGATTGGGATTCCCGAAGGGCTCACGGGCACGCGACCCTAGAGGGGTCGCCGCCAGGGCGGTGCACGCGACCACGGCGCCGAGGACGGTGAACCCGCCGAGGAAGCGGCGTGCCTCAAGCCTTGAGAGAGTGCCCGCGCACAGCAAGAAGACCAGGGCCGAGGCAAGTAGCGGCGCACTCGCATCCAGCGTCGCGTCTGGTGCGACGCTCCACAGCACGGACGCGAGGCCCAGTCCGCAGCCCGTGAGCGCGAGCTGCAACCCGCCGCCGGGAATGGCCGCGAACCTCCGCGCTGCGACGGCGAGCCCCGCCAACGCGGCCACCGCCAGGTAGAGTCCCGCGCTCACCCCGGCGGTGACTCCGCCATGAAGCGCCACCGCTCCTGCAAGCAACAGAAGCAATGCGCAGGCGAGCCAGCCCTGGCGAATCACGCCGGGCGGCTCCCGGAGCCGGCGGGCGGCGCGTCGCCCGCGGCGTCTCGCCCGTAGCTGTAGTAGCGATACGCCGAAGTCTGATCGTCGATTGGCGACTTGTTCAGGACAACGCCGTAGAGCCGAGCTCCTGCGCGCTCGAGCTGCCGCACCGTCGACCGCAGGACGCGCCAGTCGAATCGGCGCGGCTCCACGACAAGCAGCACCCCATCGACCAGCCCTGCGAGCAGGGAAGCATCGACCAGCCCACCCGCGGGCGGAGAATCGAGCAGCACGTATTCGTACCGCTCCCGGAGCAGCCGAACGAGATCTCCGAGCCGGGCGGACTCAATCAGCTCCGCGGGATTTGCCGGCAGTGTTCCGCAGGGCAGTGCGTCAAGACCCTCCACGTGCGTAGGCCGGAGCGCCTCGTCCAAATCCGAATCGCCCGCGAGATAGTCCGCGAGCCCCCGTGTTTTGGGCAGTGTAAACATCCGGTGAAGCGTCGGTCGCCGCAGATCCGTGTCGATCACGACCGTCCGACGGCCAGACTGCGCGAGGGAGACCGCCAGATTCGCGAGCACCGTGCTCTTCCCCTCCTCGGGACCCGTGCTCGTGACCAGCACAGCGTGCCTTTGCAGGTCTACATGGCTGAAACGCAGGTTCGTCCGCAGTGCCCGAAACATCTCCCCTTCGAGCGCGCCGGGGGCCTCTGCTACGAGCGAATTCGTGCGCGGACGCGGATCGAACCGCGAGATCGTGCCGAGCGTCGAAAGACCTAGAACGCGTGCCACCTCCTCCGCGCTCCCGACACTCCGGTCGAGCGTATCCACGAGATAGGCGGCAGCGATGGCAAAGCAGAGCCCGAGCACGAGAGCCACGGTCAGGTTTCGCCCGGTTCGAGGCTCGATCGCGAGGCTCGGTCGCTTGGCGGGCTCAAGGACGCGAAGGTCAAAGTCAGCGACACCCGCGGAGAGGTCTGCCTGCTTTAGGCCCTTGAGCAGCACCTCGTACATTTGTTGGTCGAGATCTGCGTCGCGCTTTAGCATCCTGTATTGAATCAGCTTTCGCTGCTCGCCTTCACGCGTCGCCTGACTCTCGGCGAGCCTCGCGCGTAGACTCTCTAGCCGCGTGCGCGCTTCGACGATCTTCGGGTGCTGGTCCAGGTAGCGGCGTCGCAGCTGAGTGAGCTCCACCTCCGCCGCGGTGACCTCTTGGCGTAGCGTCCCGTCCGCGGCCTCCGAAGCCAGAGGCGCCGCCGCCTCCGCGCCCGAGAAGTCGAGGCGCTCGGTCGAGAGATAGTCCACCAGACGTTCTTCGGACTGCCGCAGCTTGTCACGCTGATTTTCGAGCTCTCCCGTCAGCCAGGTGATCGATCGGCGGCGGCCCTCGTCGCGTTGCTCCTGGGAGTACGCGATGTACGCATCTGCAACGGCGTTGCACAGATCCCGCGCGCGCTCTGGCGCGCCCGAATCCGCATGCAGGAGCACGATACGGGTATCCCGAAGATGCTCGACCTCGAGCGCGCTCTTCACCTCCTGGACAACCCCCTGGGAGCGTTCCGCTGGAGTGTTTGCGTCGATCCAGCCCAGGGCTTCCGCTGCGCGTCGTGCGACCGGCTCGCTTCGCATGACCTCGAGCTCGGTTTCAAAGGAGCGTCGTTCGAGCAAGTAGCCTTCGATCGGGCTCGAGCGATCTGCCAGTGCGCTTGCGGGCGCCGTCGCTCCGATCACGAGTCGGGCGGTCGCTCGGTACACCGCCGGGATTCGGTAGTTCCAGATCACAGCCAAGCTGACAAAGCCAAGGAAGGTCGCGACCAGCGTTCGCCAACGTTGGCGAAGCATGGTCAACTGGTCGGTCCAGTGCCCCTCGTCGATCGTCGACCTGTGCGCCTGCATCTCGCTTTCCTCCAGTGCCGGCATCGCTAGAAGAAGGACTGTGGCACCACCACGAGGTCGCCATCCTTGAGATCGAGATTCTGCGCGTCGCCGCTGCCCGTCATGAGATCGCCGAGGCGCACACGGGTCTCGGTGCGCCGTTCGCCGGATCCGCGGACGATGCGCGTTCGATTCCCGGCGGCGTATTCCGTAAGACCGCCGGCCAGGAGAACTGCATCGAGAAGGGTGGGAGCCTGCGAGAGCGAATAGGTGCCCGGTCGAGCCACCTCGCCCACCACACGAACCCGTGGCGTTGGACCTTCTGCCATGGCTGCGGCTCCGGTCGCCACCCGAGAAACGATGAGAACATCCCCTGGTCCGACCGGCGGATTCGAAGCGGCGTCGCCACCGCGCAGGAGTGCTTGCAGGTCCAGCTCTGTCGGAGCATCGGGGGAAGTTCCGTCCGCTGCCGCCGGGACTCCTTGGCCGGCCCCCGTTGGATGAAGAAGGACGGCGGTAGATCCAGCCCCGGGTGTCAGTCCCCCCGCGGCCACCAACAGATCCAGCACTCGCATGTGCTCGTGCACGGGATGAGCACCGGGTCGCTCGACAGGCCCCAGAACCGAAGCCGTGCGACGTGCAGACTCCCGGAGCGTTACCACGACGCGCGGCGCACGCAGGTAGCTGCGTTCGAGACTCGCACGCAGCTCCTCTGCGAGCTCGTCGCAGGTCTTCCCGGCCGCTGCGACACGACCCAGCAACACGTGGGAGATGGTGCCATCGTCGTCCACGTGAAGCGGGCCCGAAAGGTCGGCCTCCTGCCACACTTGTACGTCGATGGTGTCGCCTGGCGCAATGCGCTCGTGCCCCGCGTCGGCGCGCGCCCTCGGCGCGGCCGCGAGAAGGAGGCCCAGCACGACCCCGAGCGAAAGCCCACTCAGGAGCCGGGCCAATCGTCGATTAGCGCCGGTATTTGAACTCAAGCAGCACCCGATTCTGCGTGACATCGCTTAGATCACCTTGTCCATCCGTCTGCCAGTGACGGAATACGAGTCCGGCTTGGAGCGTGCGCGTCAGTTGACGACGGAGAGCCGCCTCCACCGCGTAGTACTTCTGGTTGCCGACGCCTGGAGCTTGGTTGTCGAATTGCCCGCCGAAGGCATCGATCGTCGCGCGCATTCGCGGACCCAGCTGCTTCTCAATGCCGGCATGGCCGACGGTTTCCGCGTAGTTGAAGCCAGAAATGTCCGATGTCAGCATGCGCGTCACGCCGGCGTTCCAGCGCCAGCCGCCTTCGAGGTCGCCTTTGAGCTGCAGAAGACCGATCGCCCCGGGTGTGGTGGGTCCAGAGTGAAAGTCGATTTGGCC